>NZ_JCALDF010000010.1:0-159348 GCF_059812725.1 Mycobacterium sp. NGS41 | reverse complement strand
CGGCACGGCCCGCGATGCGCTCACGCCGCTCGAGCGCGGCGCGCTGCCAGCGCTTATGCTGTTGCCCAGCAGAGATCACGGCAAGCGCAAACCCGACACCATCCGGTGGGATCATCCACCTTGAGTTCTCCTCGGCGCGCTCCGCCCACTTCGGCCGTATCAGACCAAAGATTATGGCCCCCAACGCGATACCAACCGCAACGAACAATATTTTTGGATTGGTGTCCCCTTCGACATAGGCGGCGGCACCAATGCCAATAGTGATGCAAGCAAGAGGAAGGCATACAGCGGCAACTTTTCTAGCAAGAGCCATTTATGGTCCTTTCTCTCGCGCGTGTGCTCCAGCATGCTCCGAGGTCGGTCGTGCTGGCAGACAATGCGTAAGGTACGACAGGATCCTTGAAATATCCTTGGCGAGCTCCTTGCTGTCGGCGCCTCAGGCCGCAGGGCACCTGTGGACAAACCCCCCGGTAATCTGACCCCGTGGACTTTGCGTCGGCATATCTAGAGCAGACCCGCGCTTTCGGCGACCTGATCCGCGACGCAGATCCGTCGACGCCGGTCCCGACGTGCCCCGGCTGGACACTTGAGCAACTGTTCCGCCACGTCGGGCGCGGTGACCGTTGGGCGGCGCAGATTGTCCGCGAGAAGCGCGACCAATTCCTCGATTTCCGCAGCGTCGAAGGCGGCAAGCCGCCGCCGGACCGCGCCGACGCGATCTCCTGGCTGCACGGCGGCGCACAGCGACTGATCGATGCCGTCGAGCAGGTGGGTGTGGAAACGCCGGTGTGGACCTTTCTCGGGCCGCGCCCGGCGAACTGGTGGATCCGCCGCCGGCTGCACGAGGCGGCCGTGCACCGCGCCGACGCCGCGATCGCGGTCGGCAGCGACTTCGCCCTCGATCCCGACATCGCCGCTGACGGGATCACCGAATGGCTTGAGCGCGTTGCGATTCAGGCCGGACGCGACGGGGCGCCGCTGCCGCTCGGCGACGATGACACCATCCACCTGCACGCCACCGATCCTGATCTCGGTGAGCCGGGTGAATGGACGATCAGTGTCGCCGACGGCGCGATCAGCTGGGTACATGAACACGGCAAAGGCACCGTGGCACTGCGCGGCGGCGCCGCCGAGCTGCTGCTGGCACTGTTGCGCCGTGTCTCGATCGCCGACAGCGGCATCCAGATGTTCGGCGACGACGTCGTCTGGCAGAACTGGCTGGACCGCACGCCGCTATAGGCCGGACACGGTAATTTGCAGACCATGACCACATCGGAGATCGCCACCGTTCTGGCGTGGCACGACGCGCTCAACGCCTCTGACCTGGACACCTTGGTGGCGCTGTCCAGCGACGACATTGACATCGGCGATGCGCGCGGGGCCGCGCAGGGCCACCAGGCGCTGCGCAGGTGGGCCGCTTCGCTCAATACGACGGCGGAGCTCGGCCGGATGTTCGTACATGACGGCGTGGTCGTCGTCGAACAGCAGATCAGCAGCCGGGACGACCCCGATGCCGTCACAACCGCGGCGTCAGCTTTCCGGGTGGTACGCGACCACGTCACCGCCGTCTTCCGTCATGACGACCTGGCGGCGGCGCTGTCGGCCACCGAACTCACTGAGGCGGATCTGGTCAATTGAGGCCGACCGAGCAGTAGGGAGCCACACATGCGCGGAATCATCCTGGCCGGCGGCTCGGGCACCCGCCTGTACCCGATAACCATGGGAATCAGCAAGCAATTGCTGCCGGTTTACGACAAACCGATGGTCTACTATCCGCTTTCCACGTTGATGATGGCCGGCATCCGCGACATTCTGGTGATCACCACGGTCCATGACGCGCCCGGCTTTCAGCGGCTTCTGGGCGATGGCAAGCAATTCGGGGTCAACATCAGCTACGCGACCCAGGATCAACCCGAAGGTCTGGCGCAGGCGTTCGTCCTCGGCGCCAACCATATCGGCACCGATTCAGTGGCATTGGTGTTGGGAGACAACATCTTCTACGGCCCCAGCCTGGGAACCAGTCTGAAACGCTTTCAATCCATCAGTGGCGGAGCCATTTTCGCCTATTGGGTGGCCGACCCGTCCGCCTATGGGGTCGTCGAGTTCAGCCCCGACGGCACAGCGCTGTCGCTGGAGGAGAAACCCGCTACTCCGAAGTCCAACTACGCGGTGCCGGGCTTGTACTTCTACGACAACGACGTGATCGAGATTGCCCGCGGCTTAAGCAAATCGGCGCGAGGCGAGTACGAGATCACCGAGGTCAACCAGATCTACCTGAACAGGGGCCGGCTGAAGGTCGAGGTGCTGGCCCGTGGTACGGCGTGGCTGGACACCGGAACGTTTGATTCACTGCTGGACGCCAGCGACTACGTCCGCACTTTAGAACGTCGGCAGGGCTTGAAGGTCAGCGTTCCCGAAGAGGTGGCGTGGCGGCTTGGTTGGATCGACGACGAGCAGCTGTCGCGGCGCGCGCACAGCCTGATCAAGTCCGGCTACGGTCGCTACCTGCTGCAGTTGTTGGAACGGAGCTGATTTCGCCTCGTAGTGCTTTGGGTGTGAACACACGGCTTTGCGTGTGACGCCAAGGCGAGGAAATCGGCTTTGTCCCGCCCGCGATTCACCGCGAAAGCCCAGGCTTCACAGCCAAAGTGCACGATTCACGCCGAAAGCCCGCGACGACGAATTCGCCGCGGTCACCTTGACATGAGGCGATAAGCGAACACTTCGCGCTCACATCACAGCGACAAATTGCTTGGCGGACAACGTTTGTCGCTCAGAGTCGACAACAACCGGGTATCTTGCGCTCAGCCAACGGGTCCGGCCGAGTCACCAAACGGCCCTACTGCCGGTAGCTGGTTAAAAAGTTCCCAAGCCGATCGATGGCGGCCGCGAGATCGCGCGACCACGGCAGGGTGACGATGCGGAGGTGATCTGGTTCCGGCCAATTGAATCCGGTGCCCTGAGTGACCAGGATCTTCTCCGACAAGAGCAGCTCGAGGACGAGCTGCTCGTCGTCGACGATGTCGTACACCTCGGGGTCCAGCCGGGGGAATGCGTACAACGCGCCTTCGGGCTTGACGCATGACACTCCGGGGATCTCGTTGAGCTTGGTCCAGGCCACGTCGCGCTGTTCTAGCAGCCGGCCGCCCGGAAGCACTAGATCTTCGATGCTCTGGTGGCCTCCGAGCGCTACCTGAATCGCATGCTGCGCAGGGACATTCGGGCACAGCCGCATGTTGGCCAGCAGGTTGATGCCTTCGATGAAGCTGCTGGCGTGGTCCTGGGGGCCGGTGATCGCCAGCCAGCCGGCCCGATAGCCGGCGACCCGGTAGGCCTTCGACAGCCCGTTGAAGGTCAGGCACAGCATGTCGGGAGCCAGGGTGGCAACGCTGATGTGCTCGGCGTCGTCGTAAAGGATCTTGTCGTAGATCTCGTCGGCGAGCAGCAGCAGTTGATGCTTGCGGGCCAGATCGACCAGCTGGCACAGTATTTCGCGGCTGTACACCGCGCCGGTGGGATTGTTCGGGTTGATCACGACCAGCGCCTTGGTGCGCTCGGTGATCTTCGATTCCAGGTCTGCGATATCGGGCTGCCAGCCCTGGGTCTCGTCGCACAGGTAATGCACTGGCGTGCCGCCCGCGAGTGAGGTCGACGCCGTCCACAGCGGATAGTCCGGCGACGGGATCAACACTTGATCGCCGTTGTCGAGCAGCGCTTGCAACGTCATCGTGATCAGCTCGGAGACCCCGTTGCCCAGATAGACATCGTCGACATCGAAACGGGGGAAGCCTTCGACGAGTTCGTAACGGGTTACCACTGCGCGCCGGGCCGGCAGAATTCCCTGGGAGTCGGAGTACCCCTGGGCGTTGGGCAGCGCCTGGATCATGTCGCGCATGATCACGTCGGGCGCCTCGAAGCCGAATGGTGCCGGGTTGCCGATATTGAGCTTGAGGATGCGGTGTCCCTCGGCTTCCAGCCGCGCGGCATGCGCGTGCACCGGACCGCGAATTTCGTACAGAACGTCCTGCAGCTTGGACGACTGCGCGAAGGCGCGCTGCCGATGATGACCGGCATGCAAGGGCAGCTGGTGAGTACTCACGTCACCCATGGTGCCATCGCTGTCCAGCGATATTTGCTGATAGGTGCCAAGTCGTGATCAGCGCTTGCCCGGTGGACGGGCCCCGCGTGCGATGCCCAGTCCCTTGACCGGCGCAGCCGGCGGCGCCGATTCGCCGTCGCTTTCCGACGACGGCTCAGGTTCCGCCTTCGCTTCGGGAGCCGGCTCAGCGGGTTTGACTTCGGCCGCCGGCTCGGCCGTTTCAGCCGGTTCAGCCGGCTTGGCCGGTGCCGCAGCCGCCTGCGCCTTGGGCGCTGCTTTGTTGGCTCCCGGGCGCTTGGCGCCGGCGGCGATGCCCAGTCCTTTAACGGGCGCGGCGGGCGCGGCGGGTTTGGCCTGCTCAGCGGCGGCCTCGGGTGCCTCAGAGGCCTCAGGCTCAGCGGAAACCTCGGTTGCCTTGGCCGTCTCATCCGCTGCTTTTGCGGCCGCCGGAGCGGCGGCCTTTTTGGCACCTGGTCGCTTGGCGCCTGCCGCCAGGCCCAGCCCCTTGGCGGGTGCGGCGGCTGCGGCAGCTTCGGGGGCCTTGGTGGCTTCCGCTGCGGGAGCCGCGGCTTTCTTGGCGCCGGGTTTCTTAGCCCCGGGTTTCTTGGCCCCACCGGCGATACCCAGGCCTTTAGCAGGCGCGGCAGGTGCCGCTGCGGCGGGCTTTTCGGCGGGTTGCGCTGGCGCCTCCGCTGGTTCCTCGGCGGGTGCCTCAGCCGGTGCGGCCGGCGCCGCAGCCTTGGGTTCGGTTTTCTCAACCTTCGCAGTCCGCTCGGAGGCTTCCTTGGCGGCCGTGCCCTTCTCCGGCAGTTTCACCTGGTCGCGGTCGAGAGACCCGAGCAGCACCTGAGCCACGTCGAGCACCTCGACGCCGCTGCGGCCCGCCTCTTCGGCCCGGTCGTTCACACCGTCGGTGACCATTACCCGGCAGAACGGACAGGCGGTGGCGATGGTGGAGGCTCCGGTTGCCAGCGCTTCGTCCACACGTTCGTGGTTGATCCGCTTGCCGATGTGCTCTTCCATCCACATCCGGGCGCCGCCGGCCCCGCAGCAGAAGCTGCGGTCGGCGTGGCGCGGCATTTCGGTCAGGTTCGCCCCCGCGACGCCGATCAGCTCGCGTGGCGCCTCGTAGACCTTGTTGTGGCGGCCCAGGTAGCACGGGTCGTGGTAGGTGATGTCCTGGCTGACCGGGGTGACCGGGACCAGCTTCCTGTCGCGGATCAGCCGGTTGAGCAGCTGGGTGTGGTGCAACACGGTGAAGTTGGCGCCCAGTTGGCGGTATTCCTTGCCGATCGTGTTGAAGCAGTGCGGGCAGGTGACGACGATCTTGCGGTCGACGGTCTCCACCCCCTCGAACACCCCGTCCAGGGTTTCGACGGCCTGCTGGGCGAGTTGCTGGAACAGGAACTCGTTGCCGGACCGGCGTGCCGAGTCGCCGTTGCAAGTTTCCCCGTCGCCGAGCACCAGGTACTTCACCCCGGCGATGGCGAGCAGTTCCGCGACGGCCTTGGTTGTTTTCTTGGCTTTGTCGTCGTAAGCGCCCGCGCAACCCACCCAGAACAGGTACTCGTAGCCGTCGAAGCTGTCGACATCCTGGCCGTAGACCGGGACGTCGAAGTCGACCTCGTCGATCCAGTTCGTCCGGTCGGAGGCGTTCTGACCCCACGGGTTGGCTTTGTTCTCCAGGTTCTTGAACAGCACCGACAGCTCGGACGGGAATTCCGACTCCATCATCACCTGGTAGCGGCGCATATCGACGATGTGGTCGACGTGCTCGATGTCCACCGGACACTGCTCCACGCACGCCCCGCAGGTGACGCATGACCACAACACGTCGGGATCGATCACCCCGCCCTGTTCGGCCGTGCCGACCAACGGGCGGCTGGCCTGCTCCGGCCCGGAGCCGAGTACGCGGCCGAAACCCGACTCCGGGACGTGATGCTCTTCGGCGTGCTTTTCACCGCGCAACTCTTCACCGAGTCCGCCCGCCGGAGTGCTTTCGAGCGGAGTCTCCTTCTCGCCAAGGATGTAGGGCGCCTTGGCCATCCAATGGTCGCGCAGGTCCATGATGACGAGCTTGGGCGACAAGGGCTTTCCGGTATTCCAGGCCGGGCATTGCGACTGGCAGCGCCCGCATTCGGTGCAGGTGGCGAAGTCGAGCATGCCCTTCCAGGTGAAGTCCTCGATCTTGCCGCGGCCGAATTCGGCATCGTCGGGCGGGTTTTCGAAGTCGATCGGCTTAGCTTCACCATCGACCACCGCCTCGACCGGCAGCAGCGGGCCCAGCCCGTCGGGCAGCCGTTTGAAGATGACGTTGATCGGCGCCAGGAAAATGTGCAGATGCTTGGAGTGCAACACAATTAGCAGGAAGGCCAGCATGACGCCGATGTGCAGCATCAGCGCGACGGTCTCGACGATCTCGTTGGTGTGTGGACCCAGCCCGGCCATCAGGTTGGCCATGGTGTGGGTGAAGAAGGCGCCGTTGCCGTAAGGGAATTTATCGCCGAGGGCGTTCGCCGAGGCCCCGCGGAAGATGGCGTAGGTCCAGATGACGTTGAAGATCATGAACAGAATCAGCCACGCGCCGCCGGTATGTGAACCGTAGAAGCGGGATTGGCGGCCGTATTCCTTTGGCTCGGTGCGCATTCGGATAATCGCGAAGGTGACGATGCCGGTCAGCACGGCCAGCGCGAAGAAGTCCTGCAAAAAGCCCAGCGCGTTCAGGTGGCCGATGACGGGGATGGCGAAGTCCGGCTTGAACACCACGCCGTAGGCCTCGATGTAAACCGTAAGCAGGATGAAGAAGCCCCACATGGTGAAGAAGTGCGCCAAACCGGGCAGCGACCATTTCAGCAGCTTGCGCTGGCCGAACACCTCGGAAGTCTCGGCCCAGATGCGGGCCGCCAGATCGTTGGTGCGCCCCGGAGCCGGCTGGCCGGACGTGACCAGCTGGTACAACCACCAGACGCGCTTCAGCGCCAACAAGCCCACGATGGCGGTCATGCCCAGGCCCAGGATCAATCTGATGTCCGTCTGCGTCACGAAAGGTCACCCCAGTACACAGTTATTCCGGCGTCGCTACGCCGTACCGATCAGTGCGCGTGATCGCGCCTTTGCTGGCTGCTTAACCTGCTCATAGTGACATCTTTGGGGTTTTCAGCGCGAGAAAGGCTGCCCTAAGTTGCGCAGTTCGCAGCGGATCCTCAGTGTCCCAACAGCTCCATCAGCTGCACTTGGATCTCACCGACGACGCCGCCGAGGACGGCTCCGACCGCGATCATCAACGGCTCGTCGTCCTTGAACACCGGCCGCAGGATCGATTCGTATTCCTCCGGAGAGAGCTGGCTCATCTTGTCGACGATGGTCTCTTCCAGATCGATCACACTCGTCGCGTAGTGCTGCGCCTCGAGCAGCGTCGACGGCAGGCGCTCCAAGACCAGGTTCACCACCCTGTCCTTGAGTTCGCGGTAGCGCTGCGTGCCGACGGCAAGCACGACGAGCGGCCGGGCGACACCGCTCTGCGCGTCGATTGCCTCGTCGACTTCCTTCGCGACGAACGCGAACAGTTTGTCCGAGCCGGGACCTTTCAATACGCCGTCGAGAAGGATCTCGGGTGCGAACAGGTCGTCGGCCAAGATCTTGGCGTAGTCGCGAGTGATCTTCTCGCGCTGGGCGTGCAATAGGCCCTGAAACGAAAACAGGCCAAGGATTTTCGTCTCCTGCATGGGCCGGAACAGCATGTTGAGCGCGATGTAGTCGCTGATGAAGCCGACCGTGAAACCGAACGCCGGCATGATCCACGGATTCTTGAACAGCGCCCACGCGAACATCTGCACGAGGCCGATGCCCAGACCGAAGTAGATCCCGCTGCGCCGCACGAACGCCATCGCGTCGTTGGTCACCCCGCGCATCAGCTTGACGAGCTTCTCTTTGTTGCGCACCAGGGTGGTGACGGCAAGGAACTGCAGGTCGACGTACCGGGTCAGGTCTGACTTCATCTCGTTGAGCAAGTTCTCGGTGAGCCGGGGCGCCTGAGCCTGGATCCGGTCCTGGAGCGCTTTACGGCCGGCCTCGGGAATCGAATCCCACAGCCCGGGACGGATCTGCTCGGCGAGGTCGCGCGAGATGTCGTCGACGGCCTGAGCCAGCGGAGCACGCAGCGCCTCGACCGCGTCACTGGCGTCGATCCGGTTCAACAGCTCTTCGGGTTTGAGCAGGTTCGACGTCAGCAGGTCGATCGTTTTGGAACCGACCTTGCCGGCCCGCCGGGGCACGATTCCCTGCCAGCCGAACGGTCCGATGCCCTTGAATTCCAGTGGCCGGTAGACCATTTCCAGCGCGACGATCTTGGTACTCCACCCGACAAAGGCGGCCACCAACGGCATCGACAGATAGATGGCCCAATTGACGCTGACGTCGTGTCTGATCTCACCCCAGGTCTGCAACGCGACCACAGCGGTGGTCATCGTCCCTCCTGTTGCATCGTGGCGTCCCACAACGCGTGGCCCAGGGGGGACAACGTCAACGTGAGTTTGTCGACCTTCGCGGCCAACGGCCCACGGGAGGCGTCTTCGATAGCTCGCAAGATCGAGGGCTCGGCCGTCAGGATCTCGTAGTCGTCCTTGAGGTCCGGGTCCTCCGGGCCGATTTCGACCAGACCGAGCGACAGCAGATGGCTGACGTACGCCGGGACCATTTCGGGTAAGGCCACATTCGCGTTGCGGCCGACCAGCGATGCGTTTTCCAGCACAGCCCGCCCCGGGGTGCGGCGACGTGTCCAGTCGTAGACATTCATCGCCGCTGAGGCGGAACCGTCGGACAGCGCACCGATGATTCGCGCCTCATCCGCGACGAGTTGGTCGAGTATGTGGTGGAAGAGCTCCGCCTGGCTGCCTTGAGTGCTCTGGTCGAGCGCCCGGTCGAGCAACCCGCGCATCTTGGTGCCAAGTGACTCCGACGGCGGGGCTTCCCGCTCCGCGGTCAGCGCCGGCGGCTGCTCGTCGGGCTCGTTCTCCAACAGGTTCAGCAGCTGTTGCTGGGTCCGGATCGTGGTGCGAAGCCAGAACTGCGCCACGCCGGATGCGAGTCCTACCAGTGCGCGTGGCTCCAGAGAAATTCCCACGGATGCACGGTAAGCGCGCTGGTCCGCGCTCAGTTCTCCGGGTCCCGCATGGCGCGGATCAGTACCCCCACGGAGGTGTTGGTGTGACGCGCGTCGGTGGGGCGCGCGTGATCGTCGCCGTTCCGTGTGGCGTGGTCGTTTGCGGCGAGGGGGTCGTCACCGTCGGGTAGGTACTAGTACTCGGGGCGGTCGTGGTCGGCCAAGTTGTGGTCGTCCCAGTCGTGCTCGGAAGACTGGTCGTGCTCGGCAGGGTTGTCGTGGTCGGAAGGCTCGTCGTGGTGGCCCAGGTCGTGGTCGGCGAATTGCTCATGGTGGGGGGTGGCTCCGACGAGGGGGACGACGGGATCGCCGAACCGGTCTCGGACGGCAGCGGGGATACCGGCTGGATCGCCGACGATTCAACCGGCGGTTTAATATTCCTCGGGATATTGGCCGGACTGGGCACCCTGGCCAGCTCGAACGCCGCGAACACGACGCCTCCGAGGAGCAGCACCGCAGCGACGCCGGCAACGCCCAAAAGCAATGTCGGACGCGTATACCAGGAGTGCACTGCTTCGGGTTCGACTGCCGGCTCGACAGCGGGCTCAGCGGCAGGGCTTTCGGGTTTTACTTCGTGGTCATCGGTAAACGGAACCGGCTCGGGAGCCGAGCTGGCCTCCTGCGACCAGGCCAGGGCCCGGTGGGTCGCCGACTTGCCGTCGTCGACGGCCGCTTCGTTGGCGGCATGGATGGCCCATCCGGCGGGAGAGACATCGGTCGGTTGACCGACGGCCTGGCCGGCCTGGGTTTCGACCGCGCTGGCGTGGGCGACAGCGTGGACGGCCGGCGGGGCGCTGCCGGCCGATCGCTGCTCGCCCAGTACGGCCGCGCCGATCGCGGCGCTGGATGCGGGTTCGGGCGTGGTGAAGATGGGCACCCGCAGGCGCTCCGACAATCGCGAGGTGATGAGTGGGATGCAGGCGCCGCCGCCGACGGTCGCGACTGCGGCCAGGTTGGCTTTCGGAATTCTGTTGCGCTGCAACATCTGCTCGACATAATCGACGAATCGGTCTAGCGCACCGGAAATGATGTGCTCGAACTGGTTGCGGTACAGCCGAACATCTCGACCAAAACCGGGCATTTCGGCGGGGACGACGGTCATGGTGGCCACCGACAGCTGTTCCTTGGCGTGCCGGCATTCGTCGAGTCGACGGCTCACCGAGCCAATCGGGTGGGTGCTCGTGCAGTCGGCGTTGGCGGTATTGGCGGCGCCGGCGTGCAGGTGATTGAGGATGAGCTGGTCGATCCGGTCGCCGGAGAATTCGGTGTACCGGACGGGGAGCCGGGTCTCCGACCCGCTCGACGAATCCCTGCATCACCACGCCGATTTCGGACGGGTTGGGCTTGTCGTCCGGTATACCAAGTTCGCTGGGTCGATGGTCGAACAATGTCAACGCAGATTTGCGGGTTAGCGGTGCGCTACCCACGCGAGCCGCGACAAAGTTGGCGACTCCGATTGATAGCCCAAGTGATTCAGTGTGAAGCCCAGCGCTCACGTCAGTGGGGGTACCCGCGCCCCGCTCAAAATATCGGGCGGTATGCGGTGGGCCGCGTCAGCGACCTGTGGGTGTCAGCGTCCGAACGGCGGTGGACGTCGGCTGGGCGGCGTGGAGGCCGCCGTAGTCGACTGCTGCGTGGTGGTAGACGGTGCGGTGGTCGTCTGTGACGACGACGTCTGCGGGCTGGTTGTGGTAGTCGTCGTGGTCGACGGCTGGGTTGTTGTGGTGGTTGTTGTGGTCGAGGGCTGGGAGGTCGTCGTGCTGGCCGGAGCCTGCGTGGTGCCGCTCGGCGGCGGCGCTGGAATTACCGTCGTCGTGACGCTGCCGTTCGGCAGGGTTGTGCTCACGGTTCGCGACGTTTGCGAAGGCGTCGGTTCGTTTGGCGGATTGGTTTTGTGATTTCCCATGGTGAGTGCCAACACCACCGCCAGCAGCACGGCCGCAAGGGCAGCGGCCACGCTGACCACCAGCGCCGTGCGCTTGTACCACGGCAACGGTCCCGGTTCGGGGGCGCCGCGATCTTCGGCTGCGGTTTCGGGTCCCGTGGTTTCCAGCCCATAGCCGCCGCTGTGTTCGGGACCGGTGTAGGGGACCGGCTCTTGTCCCGTGGCCGAGTCCTGTGACCAGGCCAGGGCGTACGTGGGCTTGCCATCGCCGGCCTCTTGAGTGGGCGACGCGACCAGTTCGGTCGGAAGTTCAACCGCGGTGCCCGCGGCAGTAGCAGCGCCCGCCGACGATTGCCGCGCGCCGAGCACCACCGCGCCAGTCGCAGCGCTGAACATGGGCTCCGGTGCGGTGAGAATGGGAACGCGAAGGCGTTCTGAGAGTCGGGCGGTGACCAGTGGGATGGCGGCGCCGCCGCCGGCGGTTGCCACAGCGGCCAGGCTCGCGTGCGGAATCCCGTTGCGCTGCAACACCTCTGCGAGGGCCGTGACGAATTGGTCCAGCGGCGCGGAGATGAGTTGTTCGAGCTCGGTGCGGGTCAGCCGGAAATCGGCACCGGCACCCGTCGCGATGGTGGTCACCGTGGCCGCCGACAGTTGTTCCTTGCCGCGTTTGCATTCGCTGAGCAGGCGGGCCGGCGATGCCGTTCGCGCCGTGGCGGCGAGGTTGGTGCTGGTGGCGGCGTCTTGACCGCCGGACCGCACATAGTTGGCGACGAGTTGATCGATGCCGTCACCGGAGAAGTCGGTGTACCGGACAGACTGGCCGACCTGCTGGAGACTCGACTTGGCATTGGTCAAGGTGACGGTGGTGCCGCCGGCGCCGAAGTCGCACAGCGCGACGAAGCCGTCGCTCGGAAATCCCGGTTTGGCCTGCAGCGCCGCGAGTGCGGCCGCGGCGTCGGAGAACAAAACCGGAGCCACTCCCTGGGCGGCCAGGCTTGGTTGGGCGAAAAACTCGCTGCGCAGCGCATTGGCCTGGGCCTCAGACCAATACGCGGGGACGGCGATGCTGACCGGCGATCCATAGCCGACCGTGCGCGCCATCGCCTCGAGCGCTTCGACCATCAGCGCGTCGCTCAGGTACTTCGTGCCGTCCGCGGCCACCAGCGGGGCCCGGTCGCCGACCCGCTCGACGAAACCCCGCATCACCAGGCCGGGCTCGGTCAGGTTCGGGTTCTCTTCCGGCAGGCCGACTTCGCTTGCGCGACCGTCGAACAGCGTCAACACCGGGGTGCGCGTGACCGGAGCCCCACCTGCGCGGACCGCGACCAGGTTGGCCACCCCGATCGACAACCCGAGCGACTCGCTCATATCGCGTACTCCCGTGCTTGTTGCAGTGCCGGCGGTCGTCCAGCGGTGCTCACCATAGTGGGCGTCGGTCCTGCGTCGGCTGTCTTAATGCCACGGCAGACGTTTGCGTGGCGGTGGTTGCGGTGCTTCCGGCGGATCCTGCGAAAACGTCGCCGTGGTGGTGCCGGGTGTGGCCGGCGTGCTGGTAGTGGTAGGGGATGTCGTCGGGGTTGTGGTCGGTGCCGGCGACGTGGTCGGAGTGGTTGTCGCCGTGACGGTGGTGGGTGGCCTGGTTGGGGTGGTCGGTGTCGGCTCCGGGCCCTGCATGAGCTCAAGCACTCCGTAGACGATCAGCCCGATCAGCACCGCGATCAGTAGGCCCCATCCGACCAGCGCTATGGGTTTGCGCCAGCCAGGGACGGGTTCTGGTTCAGGCTGTCCGCCGCCATATCCGGGATCGCCATAGGCGGCGGGGTCGTTTGCGCCATACTCCGGCGGCTCGTTCCTTGCCACGGCCGCTGAGCGTATCGCCTACGGCTGTCGGCAGGTGATTGCGCACCGGCCGGTGGTCAAACCTTGACCTTGCCGCGACCGGGTTGTTAAGGGGCAGGCGGCAGCGTAATCGGGGTTGGCACTCCCGGAATGGTGATCACCGACGGCAGCGGCGGCAGATGCTTGTGTGGCTGCTTCGTGGGCCCCTGCGACGGCTGCTGGGACGGTTGCTGCGATGGTTGCTGCGAGGGCCGATGCGGTGGCGGGGGGGCTCCGCTGGGCGGCGGTGCCGCGGGGGTGGTGGTCGTGGACTCCGACGGCGTCGTTGACTCCGGGGTCGTCGTCGTGGCGCTAGTGGTGGCGGTGGTCGGCTCGGTGGTGGTGGTCGTGCTTGTCGTCGGGGTGTTGCTGGTGCCCTGGTCTCCGCCGAGCAGCTGGCTGGTGCCGTAGACGATCAGCGCGATCAGGACCAGAACCAGCAGCACCCACAGCCCCAGCACCAGCCATTTGCGGTACCACGGCGACGGCTTGGCATCCGGGTCCGACGGTTCTGGCGGCCGGTATTCGTCCCGCGGACCTGGTGGTGCCGGCGGCAGGTACTGGTCATACGGACCTGGTGCAGGCGGTGGAACGTTCGGTCCGGGCGGAGGCTGCTGACCGGGCGGGGGCTGCTGACCGGGCGGAGGTTGCTGACCGGGCGGGAATTGATCCCATGGCGTCTTTTGCGTCGGTTGCCGGTTGAAGTCATCGGGTGGGCCATAGTTTGCCACGGCACCGATGGTACTGACGTCACCTGTCGACCGCGCGTGGCCGACTCAGAAGGTGTCCACCTTTTGGAGGCTGACGAACATGCCGTGGCGGGTGTTGTTGTTCGTGAACCGGGTGCCATCGGTGGTGGCGTTGATCGTCCAGCCCTGCGCGTCGTAGGTCTTGTAGTCGATGGTGACGGTCGGGATGGCCCCGAGGTTGCCCAGGACCCACTGCACGGAGCCGTTGGCGTTGATGTTGACGCCGTTGGCGCGTTCGCCATCCTGCATCGGCGAGTTGGTGAACGCGGCTTCGCATCCGACGCTGTTCGAGTTGATCTGGCAGCGCGTCAAACCGGATTTGGTCTCGATGAAGACGTAGCCGTTCTGGTCGGGCTTGAGCGGGATGGCGCCGGCCGGAGCGGTCGGGCTTGTCGGTGCCGTCGGCGTGGTCGGCGTGGTCGGCGGCAGTGGAGCCGCAGTCGGCATCGCGGTGGCGGTCTCCCTGGGCGTGGGGAAGGACGGTTCGGTTGGCCCAGTGCCCGGCACGGCGACCGGCTTACCCTCGATCAGGGTGCTGCAGCCGGCCACCAGCGCGCTACTCAGCAGCAACGACCCTGCAGCCACACCCAACCGTGCTTTTGGCGATAAGAGCACGCGCTACTCCTGAGAAATCAGAGATATCGGAGTCAGATTACGGCCGCGGCGCGGCAAGTCGCGGCAGTGACGCGCGTTTGAAACCGCCCCGATGGCAAAGCGTTACCGCTGCCGGAACGGGCGCTGCCGCTTGCTCACGCTGCTGTAGCCGGCCGGCTCACAGCCCCAGCAGGTTCTCGGCGTTGCGATGGCTGATCCGGGCCCGGTCGTCCTGGCTGAGGGGCAGATTGTCGAGGAACGCGCGTGCGGCTTTCATCGAACCGAAGGGGTAGTCGGTTGAGAAAGCCACCCGGTCGACGCCGACTTGCGCTACCAGGTTGGCGTATGTCGCTTCGTCATTGAAGTTGGCGAAGGTGTAGTTGACGTTCTCCCGCAGGTAAGTGCTGACCGGATGCCGCAGTCCGGTCAGCTCGGGCGTCAGGGTCGTGTCGAACCGGGGCAGCATGAACGACGTCGCTTCACCCATGTGCCCGATGATGAGCTGCAATGTGGGGTGGCGGTCGAACACGCCGGCGAGAATCAGCCGCAGCACGTGCGTGGCGGTGTTGATGTGCCAGCCCCATCCCACGGTGGCCAGCGCGAAGGTGACGTCGGCGGCAAAACCGGCGTAGCAGGACTCGATGACGGCGGCCGGCGGAATCGTGGGGTGAAGGTAGATCGGAACTTTCAGCGTTGCCGCGCGACCGAGGATGGGTTCGAAGGAGGCGTCGTCCAAGTAGACGCCCTGACAGTGCCCGTTGATCACCGCGCCCCGAAATCCGTACTCGCGCAACGCCCGTTCCAGTTCTTCGGCCGCCGCCTCGGGTGCGCTCACCGGCAGCGTGGCGAAGCCCGCCAGCCGATCCGGATACCGGCCGACCGCCGCCGCGAGTTCGTCGTTGCACGCCCGTGCCAAGCGGGTGGCGGCGGGCCCGTCCAGCTGCTCGACGCCGGGAGCGGCCAGCGACAGCACCGCCAGGTCGATACCCGCGTCGTCCATCGCCGCGATACGGCCATCGCCCAGGTCGGAGATCGGCTCGACGATGCCCGCGCGGGCCTTGAGCCAACTGCCCGGCCCGTTCAGGAACCCTGTTGTCGCATAATGTTCTTCGAGCGCGATCGTTCGCATCCGACTATCCCTCCAGCACTCTGGTGGCTGCCTTCCAGCGCGGCAGCTCGTCCCGCCGGGCGGCAAACCGGACCGTCTTGGTGTATCCGTATTCGGCCAGCGTCTCCTGGGCGTGCTCACGGCCGAAGCCGCTGTGGCCCACGCCGCCGAATCCGGTGCCGACGGCCACGCGAAAGTAGTTGTTGATCAAGACGGTGCCGGCCCTGATCTGGCGGCTCACCCGCAGCGCTCGGTCGACGTCCTGGGTGAAAACTCCTGCGACAAGGCCGAATTGGGTGTCGTTGGCGATCCGCACCGCCTGGTCCTCGTCGCTGAAGGGCAGCAGCGTGACGACCGGGCCGAAGATCTCCTCGGTAGCCACCCGCATGTCCGGGGTGACGTCGGTGAGCAGAGTGGGCGGCACATAAAAGCCGTTGGCGAGTCGCGGATCGCTGGGCAGCGGCGCCTGAGCGGCGATGCGGGCACCGTCGGCGACGCCGATGTCGAGGTACTCCAGGACCCGCTTTTGCTGCGCGGCGGTGACCAACGGGCCGACGTCGGTGTCTGGATCGGCGCCGTCACCGACCCGAAGCCGGCGCACCGCGGCGCCCAGCCTCTCGGCGAAGTCAGCGAAGATGCTGTCCTGCACCAATATTCGTGACGACGCCGTGCAGGCTTCGCCCTGATTGAAGAACCCACCGTCGACGGCGGCCAGCAGCGCCTCGTGTAGATCGGCGTCCTCGAAGACCAGCAGCGGGTTCTTACCGCCCAGTTCCATCAGCGTCGGGGTGAGGTTGTCGGCCGCAGTCCGCAGCACCGCCGAGCCGGTCTGCGGCGAGCCGGTGAACGAGACCTTGCCGACCAAGGGATGCCCGGCCAGCGCCGCCCCCACCGCCCCCGCTCCGGGGACCACGTGCACCAGATCGTCGGGCAGCACCGAACCGATGAGTTCGACCATGCGCAGCACCACCGAGGGCGCCTGCTCGGGCGGCTTGAGCACGATGGCGTTGCCCACAGCCAGCGCGGGGGCGGTCTTACCGGCGGTGTGGATGGGTGGCCAGTTGAACGGCACAATCCCGGCGATCACCCCGAACGGTTCCAGCGTGGTCACGTCGAAAACCGGGCCGTAGTCCCGCGCGCGGCTGGGCAGCACCTCCACCACGCTGGCGAAGTAGTCGAAGATCCCGATTGCGGCTTCGACGTCGAATTGCCGGGCCTGGGTGACCGGCTTGCCCATCTCCAGCGATTCCAGTGCGGCGATCTCGTCGGCGTGGGCGCGAAGGACGTCGGCTGCCTTGCGCAGGTAGCGGCCGCGCTCGCGGGCCGGGCGTTGTGTCCAGTCCAGATGCGCGGCGTGTGCGGCTCGCACGGCCTGGTCCACCTGCTGCGGCCCGGACCCGTGTACCACGGCGACCGGCTGACCGGTGGCCGGATTGTCGACGGTGAACTGGTCCTGCTCAGATGCTGACGACCAGCGGGTTCTGGTGACCTGCACGCTTCGACGCTACGCACGCCCGTGCGATCATCGCCAATGAAAGCTTCTGATGGCTCCCAGCAGCACAGGTGATAATGGCCGGGTGGAGCTACGCCACCTGGAATACTTCCTCGCCGTCGCCGACGCCGGTAGCTTCACTCAAGCCGCCAAACGGTTGCATGTCGTCCAATCCGGTGTGTCCGCGACGGTCAAAGCGCTGGAAGGCGAATTGGGCGCGCAATTGTTCGTCCGCGGCAAGGCCGGAGTGACGCTCACGCCTGCCGGCCAGGAGCTGCGGGCCCACGCCCGCGCGACACTGGACGCTGCCCGCGCCGCCAAAGACGCCGTCAACGCCACCCGCGGCGCGGTGCGCGGCACCGTCACCGTGGGGACGTTGACGTCGATCAGCGTCATCGACCTGCCGACATTGCTGGCTGACCTGCATGCCCGACATCCCGAGGTGCGGATCCAGCTGCGCGCCGCCAGCTCCGGAACCACCGGACTGGCGCAACAGTTGCGCGACGGGGATCTCGACATCGCATTTCTGGTCTTCATCGGCGCCCCGCCGACCGATCTGAACGCCCGGCTGGTCGCCGAAGTCCCACTGCTGCTGGTGGTTCCGGCCGAGCACCCAATCGCCGAGCGGGATTCGGTGGCACTGGCGGATCTGGCCGGATTGTCGTTCGTCGACGGCCCGCCGGGATACGGCAACCGAACCGTGGTCGACAACGCATTCGCCGCCGCCGGCGTCGAACGGACCGTCGCCGTGGAGGTCGCCGACATCGGCACCGCCGCGCGTTACATCCGAAACGGGCTGGGAATCGGCTTCATGAGCTGGTCCGTCCTCGACGACGTCGACGATTCGGGCCTGGTGACGGTCCGGGTGGCCGATTGCGATCTGCGTTGGCGGCTGTACGTCGCCACGTTGGCGACCCGCCCGACCAGCGCCGCCACCCGCGCCCTGCTGGCGCTGATCGAAGAAGACCTCCCGGACTCGGCCGCTTCGCCACACCGACAGGCGGTGGCGCTGCAGCGTGGCGAGGTGCGCAACCTTGGACCGGTCGCCGGGAGCGGAGCGCCCTCCGGGATACCCGGCATCGGCGCTGCGGACCTGGGGGAGATCGTTCAACTGCCCGACGGGTCGTATGTGGCCGTCTTCGGCGATGCATTCGGCGGTAGCAAGGTAGGCAGCGACCCGCACTACCCGTCGGTGGCGGTGCCGGTGACCTTCGACGACACCGGGCACCCGCATTTCGGTGCGCCCCTGACCGGACCCCGGGGAAGCCCGAACCCGTTGTTCATCCCGCCGCCGCAGGCGCGCGACACGAACACGCTGCCGTCGGGCAGCATCCGGGTCAACGGCAGGACCTACCTGCTGGTGGTGGGCACCAACGCGCTGCGCCCCGAGGGCGGTTCGTGGCTGGTGGAAGTCACCAATGACCCGTCTGCGGGCTGGACGCCGGTCGCAGGGTCATGGCGTCCGGCCGACTATGCAAACGGTGGCCAATCACAGCTCAGCGGCTACCAAAGCCAAGACGGCCACGTGTATATCGCCGCCGACGCGTTCGACCGCAGCCATCCAGTCACCCTCTACCGCGCCGACCCCGATACTTTCCCCGACCGCTCCGCGTGGCAGCCCTACGTGCGGCTGCCCGACGGCAGCACCGGCTGGGGCGCACCAGGACAAGAAGCCGTCGCGATCAGTGCCACCTGCTTTGGTGAACTCCGCTTCTGGGAAGTCGACGGTGCGGCCGTGCTATCCGGCTTCAACGTCCGCGGTGGCCCCGACGGCGCTGTGGAGATATGGGTAGCCGATCACCCCACCGAGGTGTTCAGCAAGGGCGCGATGACCGTCGTCATGCAGCAGAGTGACCCGGCTGCTCCGAACTTCGTGCCGCAGAACTACGGCGGCTACATCGTTCCCGGCTCCACCCTTGACTTCATGAACATCTTTGCCAGCCAATGGAATACACTCGCCGATTCGCACGGGATACCGTTCGGGGAGCCGTACAACACGCAACGGGTCATCGTCAACGTCAGCCGCTGAGGGGCCCCGGGCGGCTACCGCTCGAATTCGAGGTGGTGTCGGATTTCCTCGGCGATGGCTTCCAGGTTGCGCGCGACCAGACCGCGTCCGATCATCTCGCTGATCCAGGCAATGCCGTATCCGGTGACCGAAAACGCCAAAGTCATTGTGAGCCGGCTGCCTTGATCGTCGGGCTCGACGAGAGCATCGAATGAGTGTCGCGTTCCCCGTACCGATTGCCAGTGCAGCCGGTTGCCGTCGGGCGGTTCGATGAGCACCCGTCCGCCCAGGTGCACGGTGCCGCTGTCCAGGTAGACATCCCACAGCTCGCCGTCGTCGCGGGACTCGATGAATCGGCATCGGCTGAGCGTGGACGTCTTGGACAGCAGCTTGTGCGGGTCGGTGACGAAGGCGCTGCTCTCGTCGAGCGGGCAGCGCACGCGGCGGGACACGCTGATTTTCTGGGTCATAGTCAGCGGACCATCGGCACGACGGTTCTGCTGGCCAGCTTGGACAGCCCGACCTGCATGACGCTGGTGACGTAGTCGTAGGCGTGATCCCAATCCGGTTTGTCGCCGAAGCGTTCGCGTAGATCGACCGGCTCGAGCACTTGCATGCGGATCTTTGCCGGCAGGGGAAAATGCGGCAGCGGGAGCGGCGACAGCCCCCACGGGACGCTGAGAGTCATCGGCATGCTCTTCACTCGGGCCAGTTTGTCCAGCCTCAGCAGCTTCGCGGTGCGACGGCCGTCGTTGAGGATGACCAGCGTGTCGTGTCCGCCGGTGGCGACCACCGGCATGATTTTCACGTTGCATCGGTGGGCCAATCGCAAGAAGCCCTGGCGACCGGAGAAGACGATCTTGTTCCGGTCGCGCCACGGGCGGAGCGCCTCCACATCCCCGCCGGGGTAAACAAGCGCGGAACCGCCACTGGTGAAGACGGTCTCGGCGAAAGAGTTGGCAGCCGGCACCACGCCGAGCTTGCGGGTCCATCCCCCGACAACGGGTGCGGCCGTAATGGTGTCGTGCGCCAGTCCATACAGCGGGCGCCCTTCGACGGTGAAAAAGGTGTTGTAGGCAAGCAGGAAGATGAAGGTGTCCGGCGTGGAGCCGCCACCGCTGTGATTGCCGACGAACAGTACCGGCTCGTCGGGAACGTTTTCAAAGCCGTGCACCTCGGCCCGAAACCAGATCGTCGAGGCTAACCACAACGGCGGCAGGACTGCGCGGATGAACTCGGGATCGCGGTGGCGAAGTTGTTCGGGTATCGGGGCGTTGTCGGTCACCTCGATGAGATTAACCACTTTTTCACGGCGGGAACCTTAATCCGCGCCCGGCGCGGTGAGCGCGGCGACGGCATTGGCGAACATGGTCTGCTTGATCGCGCCCAGCGTGCCCTGGTCTTTGCGGCCCAACGGGCGCAGCAGGTCGACCGCGGCGTCGGTCACCGCTTCTTCGGCGGCGGTAGCGTCGACGATTCCGATGCGCGCGGCGTCGTCCCCGCCGAAGCGGCGGCCGGTCGTCATCGAGGCGACTGCCGTCTGCGGAGCGAGCTTGGCCTGGATCAGCGCGGCCATACCCGGCGAGAAGGGGATGTTGATGTCCACTTCGGGAAAGCAGAAGTAGCCGCGATCGGCGCGCATCACCCGGAAGTCGTGAGCCAGGGCCAGCATCGCCCCGGCGCCGAACGCGTGGCCGACGACCGCTGCCGCGGTGGGAATGGGCAGTGTCAGCACGCGGGCCAGCAACCCGCCGACCCGCCCGACGTACCACTGGGCCTGGTCGGCGTGAGCGGTGAGCCAGTCCAGATCCAGGCCGTTGGTGTAGAACTTGCCGGCCGCCGTCGTCACCAAGCCGTCCGCGCCGCCGGCGACGATCTCGTCGAGTCGCGCGTTGATGTCGTCGAGAAAGTCGGGCGAGAAACGGTTTTCGTCGTCGCCGAGGTCCAGGATGGCGATCTTCTCGTCGTAGTCCAATTTGATTGTCACGGTGGTGTTCCTTTCTGCGGCGGCGGACCGACGTCCAGCACTGCTTTCACGGCCGCGCGCAGTTGCTGACGCGCCGTCGTGCTGCGCAAGCGGTCGCGGCGCAGCAGGATCGCGGTGGGCAGATCGACGATGGACATGGTGATGGTGTCGACGGCAGCGGCGTCTTTGCGGTCCCACACACTGACCGCAAGCCGAATCATCAAACTGACCAGCGTCGCCTCGAGATCCCTGATCTCGGTGGCGATCTCGTCGGGTAGGTCTGGGTGCAGGAGCTGGTCACGCTGCACGGTCAGTAGCAGCCGGCACGAATCCGGATACTGCTCGGCGAAAACCGCGGGCGTGTCAGCGGCAGCCAATACGGCCTGGATTCCCGACGGTGCCTGATCCACCAACTCTGTCTGGGCATCCAGAAACCGGTGCCCGGCCCGCAGCCACGCCCGGGCCAACAGTCCCGTCCGCGACCCGAAGGTGTGATACACCGCGCCGTTCGAGACGCCGACGGCCGCGCTGATCGCCCGGATGGTCACTGCGGCCGGCCCGGAGGCGGCCACCAGCGACTCGGCGGCGTCGAGGACGCGGTCGGGGTCATGTATGCGGGGGCGGGGCATGCGGACAGGATAACAGAGCAAGCGCTCTGTTATTTCCGGGGCCTCGCTGCGTCGGCTGTGAAGTGTTGGCGTTGAGGGTGAAGCCACGGCGTTGACGGTGAAGCCACGGCGTTGACGGTGAAGCCACGGCGTTGGCTGTGAAACGACGGCTTTGCGCGTGCATGTAGGGCGCAGATTCGTCGATTTTCTCGCCCCGGATACACAATCAAAGCCGCCAGTTCACGCTCAAGCCGCCACTTCAAAGCCGCCACTTCACGCTCAAGCCAGCACTTCACGCTCGATGCCTCGCCGCGATAGGCCCCCGACCGCCCAGGCCGAGAGATTTCGGACCCCCGGGAACAAGATGTCGGCGCCTGCCGTTAGCATGGTCAACAAGTTGAGTGGATGCAGCTCAAGTCTGAGTTGACATCCGGGCTTTACCGGTAGCAGTCTTGAGCGGGGTTCACTCAGCATAGTGCAACACAGAAGCCAACTACTCAGGAGGAATCACTATGGCTCGTGCGGTCGGTATCGACCTCGGGACCACCAACTCCGTCGTATCCGTGCTGGAAGGTGGCGACCCGGTCGTCGTCGCAAATTCCGAAGGCTCCCGGACCACGCCGTCCGTCGTCGCATTCGCACGCAACGGCGAAGTGCTCGTCGGCCAGCCGGCCAAGAACCAGGCGGTGACCAACGTCGACCGCACTGTGCGTTCGGTCAAGCGGCACATGGGCACCGATTGGTCCATCGAGATCGACGGCAAGAAATACACGGCGCAGGAGATCAGCGCCCGGATCTTGATGAAGTTGAAGCGCGACGCGGAGGCCTATCTTGGTGAGGACATCACCGACGCGGTCATCACCGTCCCCGCTTACTTCAACGACGCCCAGCGCCAGGCCACCAAGGAATCAGGCCAGATCGCGGGTCTCAACGTGCTGCGCATCGTCAACGAGCCGACCGCCGCAGCCCTGGCCTACGGCCTGGACAAGGGCGAGAAGGAACAGACCATCCTGGTCTTCGACCTCGGCGGCGGCACCTTCGACGTCTCGCTGCTCGAGATCGGCGAGGGCGTGGTCGAGGTTCGCGCCACCAGCGGTGACAACCACCTGGGCGGCGACGACTGGGACGACCGCATCGTCAACTGGCTGGTCGACAAGTTCAAAGGGACCAGCGGCATCGACCTGACCAAGGACAAGATGGCCATGCAGCGGCTGCGGGAAGCCGCCGAGAAGGCCAAGATCGAGCTGTCCTCGTCGGGCAGCACGTCGATCAACCTGCCCTACATCACCGTCGACGCGGACAAGAACCCGTTGTTCCTCGACGAGCAGCTGACCCGCGCCGAGTTCCAGAAGATCACTCAGGATCTGCTGGACCGCACCCGTCAGCCCTTCCAGCAGGTCATCAAGGACGCCAGCATCTCGGTGTCCGACATCGATCACGTGGTGATGGTCGGCGGTTCGACCCGGATGCCCGCGGTCAGCGATCTGGTCAAGGAGATGACCGGCGGCAAGGAGCCCAACAAGGGCGTCAACCCCGACGAGGTCGTGGCCGTGGGTGCCGCGCTGCAGGCGGGTGTCCTCAAGGGCGAGGTCAAAGACGTTCTGCTGCTTGACGTTACGCCGCTGAGCCTGGGTATCGAGACCAAGGGTGGCGTGATGACCAAGCTCATCGAGCGCAACACCACGATCCCCACCAAGCGGTCGGAGACCTTCACCACCGCCGACGACAACCAGCCGTCGGTGCAGATCCAGGTCTATCAGGGTGAGCGCGAGATCGCCTCGCACAACAAGCTGCTCGGCTCCTTCGAGCTGACCGGTATCCCGCCGGCTCCGCGCGGCGTCCCGCAGATCGAGGTGACCTTCGACATCGACGCCAACGGCATCGTGCATGTCACGGCCAAGGACAAGGGCACCGGCAAGGAGAACACCATCCGGATCCAGGAGGGCTCTGGCCTGTCCAAGGAAGAAATCGACCGGATGATCAAGGACGCCGAGGCGCACGCCGACGAGGACCGCAAGCGTCGCGAGGAGGCCGACGTCCGCAACCAGGCCGAAACGCTGGTCTACCAGACGGAGAAGTTCGTCAAAGAGCAGCGCGAAGCTGAAGGCGGTTCGAAGGTCCCCGAGGACACGCTGAACAAGGTCGATGCCGCAGTGGCGGAGGCCAAGACAGCGCTCGGTGGCTCGGATATCGCCGCGATCAAGTCCGCGATGGAGAAGCTGGGCCAGGAGTCGCAGGCACTGGGACAGGCGATCTACGAGGCCACCCAGGCCGCTCAGGGCGCCGCCTCTGACGCTACGGGCGCCGAGCCCGGCGCCGGCGCCAGCGCATCCGACGATGTGGTGGACGCGGAGGTGGTCGATGACGATCGGGAGTCAAAGTGACGGAAGGCAATCCGGAACAGGTGACGGTCACTGACAAACGACGGATCGACCCCGAAACAGGTGAAGTTCGGCACGTCCCTCCCGGCGGTCCGCCGGGAGGCGACGGGCCTTCGGGTCAGGCCGGCAGCCCCGCGGATCAGGCCTCGGACAAGACGACAGACAAAGTCGCCGAGCTGACCGCGGACCTGCAACGGGTGCAGGCCGACTTCACCAACTACCGCAAGCGGGCGTTGCGCGACCAGCAAGCGGCCGCAGATCGCGCCAAAGCGGCTGTCGTCAGCCAGTTGCTGGGTGTGCTCGACGATCTCGACCGGGCGCGCAAGCATGGCGATCTGGAGTCGGGGCCGTTGAAGTCGGTCGCCGACAAGCTGACGAGTGCGCTGACCGCGTTCGGCCTGACGTCCTTCGGTGCCGAGGGCGAGGATTTCGACCCCGTCCTGCATGAAGCCGTGCAGCACGACGGCGACGGCGCCGAGGGCTCCAGACCGGTGATCGGGACCGTCATGCGGCAGGGCTACAAACTGGGCGACCAGGTCTTGCGCCACGCCCTGGTCGGGGTCGTCGACACGGTGCCCGGCGACTCGGTCGATACGGCCGTGCCGGCCGCCGAAACCGAGCTGGCCGACACGGACGATAACGCGGACGCCCCGGGCGAGCAGGGCACAGAATCAGAGTCAGCGGAAAATTAGTGACGGCAATGCAGGAAGGTGAGAGGGGGTGACGCGAAATGGCCCAGCGCGAATGGGTCGAAAAGGACTTCTATAAGGAGCTGGGCGTCTCCTCCGACGCCAGCGCCAAAGAGATCAAGACGGCATATCGCAAGCTCGCTTCCGATCTGCATCCGGACAAGAACCCCGGCGGGGCGGAGCGGTTCAAAGCTGTCTCCGAGGCGTACAGCGTGTTGTCCGACGAGGCCAAGCGCAAGGAGTACGACGAAACCCGCCGACTGTTCGCCGGCGGTGGTTTAGGTGGCCGGCGGTTCGACACCGGCGGCTTCGGCGGCTTCGGAATGGGCGGTGACGGCGCCGAATTCAACCTCAACGATTTGTTCGACGCCGCGGGCCGGTCCGGCGGGACCAACATCGGCGACCTGTTCGGCGGCTTGTTCGGCCGCGGCGCCAGCCCTCGTCCCACCCGGCCACGCCGCGGCAACGACCTGGAGACCGAAACCGAGCTGAACTTCATCGAGGCCGCCAAGGGCGTCGCGATGCCGTTGCGGCTGACCAGCCCGGCGCCGTGCACCAACTGCCACGGCAGCGGCGCGCGCCCGGGCACCAGCCCGAAGGTGTGTCCCACCTGCAACGGCTCCGGCGTGATCAGCCGCAACCAGGGCGCATTCGGCTTCTCCGAACCCTGCACCGACTGCCGGGGCAGCGGCTCGATCATCGAGCACCCCTGCGAGGAGTGCAAAGGCACCGGCGTCACGACCCGCAGCCGCACCATCAACGTGCGGATACCGCCCGGCGTCGAGGACGGGCAGCGGATCCGGCTGGCCGGGCAGGGCGAGGCCGGGCTACGGGGTGCCCCGTCGGGCGACCTGTACGTGACGGTGCATGTGCGGCCCGACAAGGTCTTTGGCCGCGACGGTGACGACCTCACCGTGACCATCCCGGTCAGCTTCGCCGAATTGGCGTTGGGCTCAACGCTTTCGGTACCGACGCTGGACGGCACGGTGGGCGTCCGGGTGCCAAAGGGTACCGCCGATGGCCGCATCCTGCGGGTGCGCGGACGCGGTGTGCCCAAGCGCAGCGGCGGCAACGGCGACTTGCTTGTCACCGTAAAGGTTGCCGTCCCGCCGAATGTGGAGGGCGCCGCCCAGGAGACGCTGGAGGCCTATGCGGCGGCCGAGCGGTCAAGTGGTTTCGACCCGCGGGCCGGATGGGCAGGTAATCGCTGATGGTCAGGGATCCGAAGAATCCGAAGAAAAGGCAAGAGTCGCGGACGTTCTTGATCTCGGTGGCCGCCGAATTGTCCGGCATGCACGCGCAGACGCTGCGTACTTACGACCGGCTCGGGCTGGTCCGCCCGGAACGCACCTCCGGTGGCGGGCGTCGCTATTCCGAGCACGACGTGGATCTGCTGCGCGAGGTGCAGCGGCTCTCGCAGGACGAGGGTGTCAACCTCGCCGGCATCAAGCGGATCATCGAGCTCACCAACCAGGTGGAGGCGCTGCAGTCGAGGCTGCAGGAAATGAGTGAGGAATTGGCGGCCTTGCGCGCCACCCAGCGCCGCGATCTCGCGGTGGTGCCCAAGAGCACGGCCCTGGTGGTCTGGCAGCCACGCAGGTCGCGTTAGGGCGCGTTAGCTCACACCCGAATAGAGAACTGGGCCACCGCCGGCTCGCCTGGGTGCGCGCTGCGATAGCCGCCTTGACGCAACGCGTCGGTTGGCGCGGCCATCGGCTCGAAACATACCAGGTCCTCGGCGGGGGGTGCGAAGATCTGCGCCGCCGGGAAGCCGTGATCGAAGCGGACCTCGATGCGTCGGTCAGTGCCCGACACCGCAAACACCGCGCCGTCGGCGACCTGGTCGTAGCCATCGTCGAAAGCCTTGTCGCCCAACGTTTCCGAGGCGGCCGGCTGCGGCTCGCTCTCGCCGGTAGGCAGTCCACGGTCGTCGACGAGCAGATGGCGCAGCCGCGGCGTTTCGATGCGCCACTGGCTGCGGGGCACGCCAGGCAACCGAAGGTACGGGTGGAAGCCGAAACAAAGCGGCACAGCCTTGTCGGTGGTGGCGGCCGCGGTGGTGTGCACGGTCAGCGTCCGGTCGACGAGCCCGACCCGCACCACCAGCAGGTGCGGGAACGGGAAGCTGGCCAGTAGCGCCGGATCGGTGCCGAAGTTCAGTTCGGCGATCAGCTCGTTGGCCGTTTCGCTCATGACTCGCCAGCCCCGATAGCCGGCGACCAGGCCGTGGATCGGCAACCCGTTCGGGTCGGTGCGGACGCCGTCGGTGCCGGGCTCCAGGGTGACGACCTCGCCGTCGACGGTATAGCTGTTGGAGCCCAACCGATTTGCCCACGGGTAGAGAATCGGGATGCCCATCGTCTTGCCGTCGGTGAGGTAGGCATCCAGACCACGTCGCTGGCCGAGTAGTTCCACCTCGGAGTCGGTCAGCGAAACGCCGATCATGCCGGCCTCCGGTACGAACTGCGCGGCCACCGGCGACGACGGGGGCGACGAAGGGTCACGCAGCGTAACTGAGCGCATGGCTTACCTCGACTTACCTGGACAGCGGATCGTGTTGGATACGTTCTGGCGGAGTGCCTTTGGCGATCAGCGCCGCTTTGGTGGCGCGGACCATGGCCGGTCCGCCGCAGATCAGGATCTGCCGGTCGCCCCAGCCCCCGTATTTGGTCACCACCTCTGGCAGCCGGCCGGTTTGGTGCACGTGCAGGCCGCGGGGCGGCGTCACGTCCGGGTAGTCGGCCGCCCAGGCCGGGTCGCGGCTGTACTCCGAGACCGGCGAGACCGACAGCCACGGGTTGTGGGCCGCGACCTGCCACAGGGTGGGCAGGTCGTAGAGCTCGCAGCGGTATCGCGCGCCGAAGAACAGATGCACCCGTGGGTTCTGCGCGTGGCGGGAGAGATTAATGATCAATGCCCGCAGCGGCGCGAGTCCGGTGCTGCCGGCCACCATCAGCACGTCCCCGCCGTTGGGGTCCACCCACATGCCGCCGTGCGGGGTGGACAATCGCCACCGGTCGCCGGGCCGAGTCTCGTTGACGACGGCGGTGCTGACCAATCCGCCGGGTACGACTCGGACGTGGAACTCGATCGCGCCGTCGGGGTCGGCCGGAATGGCGGGGCTGAGATATCGCCAGCGGCGCGGGCATTGCGGGACGTGGACGTTGACGTACTGGCCGGGGTGGTAGGGCATCGGGCGGTCCAGGAGCAGCCGAACGACCGCCAGATCCCGCGACGCGCGGATGTGCTCGGTGACGGTGCCCTCCCACCAGGCGGGTCCCTCCTCGGCGTCGGCGGCGCCGCTCATCACCCCGGTGATCAGGTTGAGCGACTGCGTAGCCGCGGCGTCGACGGCATCCGTCCACGCCTCACCCAGCCGGGTCCGCAGCATGGTGTAGAGCGCACCCCGCAACGTGTCGTAGTGACCCGGCAGCACACCGTATTTGCGGTGATCGCGGCCGAGCTGGGCCAGAAACGCCACCGGCTCGTCGGCGCGCTGGGCGACCAGCTCGCCGTACACCCAGTGCAGCGCGTGAGCGAAAGCGGCGCGCTGGCCTTCCATTTCGGGTGGAAACAGGTCGCGCACCGAGACGTCGAGGTCAAACCAGTGGGCGTAGAACCGCCGAACGAGTTCGTTGGGGGTTTCCGGCTGAAATGCGTCGCGCAACACCTGCAACGCGTTTTGGTCCTCTAACCCCACGGACCTCGATTCTAAGCGCGCCCGGGAATCACTGGGCTCGGGAATGCAGTAGTCGACTACTTAACCGATGGAGTACTGCCGCAGTTAGCGTTTGCCTGCAGTAGGCAGAAGATCCTCGGCCGATCGCCCACACCTGACCTCGACGACTTGGCGATCGCCAAGCGAAGTCGACTGTCGCGTAACGATATTGAGTGGTGACCGGCTACAGGAGAGCGGCGATGACTACAGGCCTACAGCTGGGGACGCGGTTCGGTCCTTACTTGCTGAAGCGGTTGCTGGGCAGCGGCGGTATGGGAACCGTCTATGAGGCCCAGGACACCGTCATGGACCGCGTCGTGGCGTTGAAGCTGATTGCGCAGAAGTACGCGCTGGACCGGGGCTACCGGCAGCGGCTGCAGCGCGAAGCGCGGATTGCCGGGCGCTTGCAGGATCCGCACGTCGTGCCGATTCATTCCACCGGCGAGATCGACGGGCAGCTCTACGTCGATATGCGGCTGATCAACGGCATCGACTTGGACACCATGCTGGAGCGGACCGGGCCGCTGCCGCCCGCGAAAGCCGTGTCGATAGTGGCCCAGGTCGCCTCGGCGCTAGACGCCGCGCACGGTGCCGGCGTGCTACACCGCGACGTGAAACCGGGCAACATCCTCATCACGGCCGACGGCTTCGCCTATCTGGTGGACTTCGGGATTGCCAACGCCGCTACCGAGGAGACGTTGACGCAGGCCGGCGACACCCTGGGAACCTGGACCTACATGGCGCCGGAACGCTTCACCGGCGACAACAGTGTCGTGACTCTCCGTGCCGACATCTACGCGCTGGCCTGCGTGCTGTTCGAAGCGCTCACCGGCACGCCGCCATTTACCGGCGACCGCGGGACCCTGGTCGCCGCGCACCTGACCACGCCGGTGCCGCGGGCCAGCTTGCGTGTCGGGCTGCCACCGGAGTTGGACGACGTGATCGCGCGTGGCATGGCCAAAAAACCCGAAGACCGCTACGCGACGAGCGGTGAGTTTGCCCGGGCGGCGGAGCAGGCGATTGCGTCCCTGGGCTCCGCGACCGCCGCCATGCCGTTGCCCACCATGGCGGCTCCCGCGACGATTCCGCCCGCGTACTACACGCCACCGCCCGGGCCGCAAACGCCACCGCCGCACTGGGCGCAGCAGTTGTCCGAACCGCCGGCGCCGTATGGTCCGCCGCCGGTAACGCCGTGGCCGCAGGCCGGCCCCACGGGCGGCAAGCGACGCCGGAGGATCCTGATCGCGGCGGCCGCGGCCGCGCTTGTGGTCGCCCTGGTGGCCGGCGGCATGATCTGGAAGCTGGACGGCGGCACATCGCCCTCGCAGGCCCGACGGCCCGACGTCAGCAACCTCGACGTCGGGCATTACCAGACGAAGCCGCGGCAGCTGTCGGGTCCCACATCGAAGGAGGAGGGCGTGTTCCTCGAGTCGTTCCGCCTCGCCGAGGGGATCGTGAACCCCTATGATGTCGACCCGATAATCGATCACGTTTACGGAGTTGCTGTCGCGGATTCAAAGGCTGCTGCCACGACCATCTCCGGGACCGGAACCCCGCTCACCCAACCGGTCTTGGACAAGTACGGCATGATCGCCGCCTACGTCGTCCAAGGCTACTCAAAGCGCATCCAAGACTTCGTTCGTGAGAAGGCCGGCGACTTGATGATGGTCATGTTGACCAGCTTTCCCAATGAGGACGCGGCGGCGCGGGCCGCAAGGGAGATGGACGCGACCGACTTCGCGGTTAATCCGGAAAACCAGGCGGTCGCGGTCCCGGGGTACCCGCAAGCTAAGGCGCACTACCGCAACATGTCCCCGTCGGTCGGGGCGACCGTTGCGGTGGGCAGGGTCGTTGCCTCCATCGCGGTTCGCAGCGACGAGCGTCCCAATCTGGACTATCTGCTGAAGCGAATCCAGCGCATTTTGGACTTGCAGACGCCGCTCATGGACAAGCTGATGCCCTCCGTCGACGCCGGCCTCACGATGCTCCCGCGCGATGTGGACAACATGCTCAGTCGTGTTCTCCTTGCGGGAGACCAACCGAAGATATCCGCAAATTTCGGGACGGTCGGTCCTCGTGCGGTCTACGTGTGCCAGGACGCCAAACCCACCAAAGACGGGCTGTACGCCAAGGCTGGGGTTGACCGGTGCGCCTTCACCCCCGACGGTGTGCTGCTGCGGGCCCGCGACGAAAAATCGGCGCAGACCCTGCTGTCCCAGGTGACCGAGGCAAACCGGGAGGAATTCGCCGACCACGACGTCGCAGCACCCGCGGATGTCCCGAATGCCCGCTGCCACGAGAACAAGTCAAAGATCTGGGCGGACAACGCGAACGTTCGCTTCATGTGTTGGGTCACATACGGGCGTTACGTGGGTCTGGTGTGGAGCAACGAGGAAAAGGACGCGGGCCAGCGCGCCGCCGCCCAGTACGCGATCCTCGTCAACAGCGCCTGAGGACGCTACGGCGTCCCGTCGGTCCCGTTCGCGCCGAACGGCGATTCCCGGTTTCCGTCGCTGCGGCCGGCCCCGCCACCCGCGCCGTCCGTAGCTAACTACAGCTGACGGATTCCCTTGTAGAGCACGACCAGCCCGATCAACACCAGAATGGCCGCGACCAGGGCGGCGTTGTGCTTCTCCATCCAGTCCTTGAGTCGCTGCAGCGCAGGGTCGAGGCGGCCGCCGCTGAGCGCGTAGCCCAGCACCGGGACGGCGACCGAGGACGCTGCCACCGCGATGAACAACGCCGCGGACGCCACGGTTCCCACTGCGCCCAGCGCGTCGGTACCGATGGCCAGACCGGCGGCCGCGCAGACGAACAGCACCTTAGGATTCACAACGATCAGCACCAATGCCGTCAGCGCCGCCCGGGCCGGGGTGACACTGGTGAACGTTCGCATCCACGCCGGCATGTGGTCATGACCCTGCCGAGTCAGCCAGCGGATGACTCCGAAGACGATCAGCAATATGCCGACGGCTATCCGCAGCCACGCCGCCCAGTGCGGCGGGGAGCTTCTCAGGCCGCCGAGCATGCTGGAGATGGCGATCGAGACCGCGGTCAGTCCGGTCAGCCCGAATAGCCAGCCGCCCAGGTACGCCAGACTGGTCAGCCGGGGTTGCGGCGCGTGCAAGACGAGCACCGCCGGGATGATCGAGAACGGCGAAACCGTGATCACCAGCGCCAGCGGCAGCAATTCCACCATTTATGGACCCCATCCGACCGTCACGGCGAAAACCGTAGCCGATCAGAACCCGCGGACCGCTCGGGCTGAAACCGGCTCTCCCGGCCCAGGCGCGGCGCGGGGCTATTCGAGTATCAGAAAATTCGCTAAAGTTGAGCGGAACAGACTCAACCTTGACGGCGTTGAACAACGCGACAAGCATTTTTTCAGAACCTTCTTCTTGAAAGGAACGGAGGCTGTTCGTGGACTCTTTCAACCCGACAACCAAAACGCAGGCTGCCCTGACGTCGGCGCTGCAGGCGGCGACCGCCGCCGGCAACCCCGAGATCAGGCCCGCTCATCTGCTGTTGGCGCTGCTGACGCAGAACGACGGGATCGCCGCGCCGCTGCTGGAGGCTGTCGGCGTCGAACCCGCGACGGTCCGCGCTGAAACGCAGAGCTTGCTGGACCGGCTGCCCCAGATCAGCGGCTCCAGTTCGCAGCCGCAGCTGTCCCGCGAGTCGCTGGCGGCCATCACCACGGCGCAACACCTGGCCACCGAGCTGGACGACGAATACGTCTCCACCGAGCACCTGATGGTCGGGCTGGCCACCGGCGACTCCGACGTCGCCAAGCTGCTGACCGGCCACGGCGCCTCGCCGCAGGCCTTGCGGGAAGCGTTCGTCAAGGTGCGCGGCAGTGCCCGGGTCACCAGCGCCGATCCCGAATCCACCTATCAGGCGCTGGAGAAGTACTCCACCGACCTGACCGCCCGCGCCCGCGAAGGCAAGCTCGACCCGGTTATCGGGCGGGACAACGAGATTCGCCGCGTGGTGCAGGTGCTGTCCCGTCGTACCAAGAACAACCCGGTGCTCATCGGCGAGCCCGGCGTCGGCAAGACCGCGATCGTGGAGGGTCTGGCCCAGCGCATCGTGGCCGGCGACGTGCCGGAGAGCCTGCGCGACAAGACCGTCATTGCACTGGACCTCGGGTCGATGGTGGCCGGCGCCAAGTACCGCGGTGAGTTCGAGGAACGGCTCAAGGCCGTGCTCGACGACATCAAAAACTCTGCCGGACAGATCATTACGTTCATCGACGAGTTGCACACCATCGTCGGCGCCGGCGCGACCGGCGAGTCGGCGATGGACGCCGGCAACATGATCAAGCCGATGCTGGCCCGCGGCGAACTGCGTCTGGTCGGTGCCACCACGCTCGACGAGTACCGCAAGTACATCGAGAAGGACGCCGCGCTGGAGCGGCGCTTCCAGCAGGTCTTCGTCGGGGAGCCTTCGGTGGAGGACACCGTCGGGATCCTGCGCGGGCTGAAGGACCGCTACGAGGTGCACCACGGGGTGCGCATCACCGACTCCGCGCTGGTCGCGGCGGCCACGCTGTCCGACCGCTACATCACCGCACGGTTCCTGCCGGACAAGGCCATCGACCTGGTCGACGAGGCCGCCAGCCGGTTGCGGATGGAAATCGACTCGCGGCCCGTCGAGATCGACGAGGTTGAGCGCCTGGTGCGCCGGCTGGAGATCGAGGAGATGGCGCTGGCCAAGGAGGAGGACGAGGCCTCCAAGGAGCGGCTGGAGAAGCTGCGTGCCGAGTTGGCCGACCAGAAGGAACGGCTTGCCGAGCTGACCGCGAAGTGGCAGAACGAGAAGAACGCGATCGACGTCGTCCGCGAACTCAAGGAGCAGCTGGAGGCGTTGCGCGGGGAGTCCGAGCGCGCCGAGCGGGACGGCGACCTGGCCAAGGCCGCCGAGCTGCGTTACGGCCGTATCCCCGAAGTGGAAAAGAAGCTGGACGCGGCCGATACGACCGCTCGGACTCACGAAGCTCAAATGCTCAAGGAAGAGGTCGGCCCCGACGACATCGCCGACGTGGTGTCGGCGTGGACCGGCATCCCGGCGGGACGGCTGCTGGAAGGCGAGACGGCCAAGCTGCTGCGCATGGAGGACGAGCTGGGCAAGCGCGTGGTCGGTCAGAAGAAAGCCGTGCAGGCGGTTTCCGACGCGGTGCGGCGCAGCCGGGCCGGAGTGGCCGACCCCAACCGGCCGACGGGTTCGTTCCTGTTCCTCGGCCCCACCGGCGTCGGCAAGACCGAGCTGGCCAAGGCGCTGGCCGACTTCCTGTTCGACGACGAGCGGGCCATGGTCCGCATCGACATGAGCGAGTACGGCGAGAAACATTCGGTGGCCCGGCTGGTCGGTGCGCCGCCCGGCTACATCGGCTACGACCAGGGCGGCCAGCTGACCGAGGCGGTGCGCCGGCGGCCCTACACCGTGGTGCTGTTCGACGAGGTGGAAAAGGCCCACCCTGACGTGTTCGACGTGCTGCTGCAGGTCCTCGACGAGGGGCGGTTGACCGATGGGCAGGGCCGCACGGTCGACTTCCGCAACACGATCCTCATCCTGACCTCCAACCTGGGGTCGGGCGGCAACGAGGAGCAGGTCATGGCGGCCGTGCGGGCGGCATTCAAGCCGGAGTTCATCAACCGGCTCGACGACGTGCTGGTTTTCGACGGGCTCAACCCCGAAGAGCTGGTGCAGATTGTCGACATCCAGCTGGCCCAGTTGGACAAGCGGCTTGCGCAGCGGCGGCTGCAGCTCGAGGTGTCGTTGCCGGCCAAGGGCTGGCTGGCGCAGCGCGGCTTCGACCCGGTGTACGGGGCGCGTCCGCTACGGCGGTTGGTGCAGCAGGCGATAGGCGACCAGCTGGCCAAGATGCTGCTGGCCGGCGAAGTGCACGACGGCGACACCGTTCCGGTCAACGTCAGCCCGGACGGCGACAGCCTGATCCTGGGCTAGCGGCGATCGCTAGCGCGGCGTAGCCGGGCGAAGCGGGTCGCCGCCATCGGGCTAAGCGGCGATGCCGCTTCGGGCTACGGCCGCTTGCCCAGCTCGAAGTCGCGTGTCTGGGCGCCGGCGTCGATGACCGCCCGTAGCCGCTCCCTGGCGACCGGCTGCGCGAGCGCTTCGCGAAACAGCTGATCCTCGATGCGCAGGCCGGTTGCAAGATCGGCCTGCCCGTCGATGGCGGCGTCGACCGCGCGCTTCGCGTTCGCGATCGCCACTGCGGGACTCGATGCGATGCGTGCGGCCAGCTTGTCGACAAACCGCCGCAGCTCGTCGACCGGCAGCGCCCGGTCGACGTATCCCCAGGCTTCGGCGGTCGCGGCGTCGACGTCCAGGCCGCCGAGAATGACTTCGAGGGCTCGGCCCCGGCCAACCAGGCGGGGTAGCCGCTGGGTGCCGCCGCCGCCGGGGATGATCCCCCCCACGGCTACCTCGGGCTGGCCAAAGCGTGCTTTGCCGAGTGCGGCATAGCGCATGTCGAAGGCCATCGCGAACTCGCTTCCCCCGCCGCGGCAGACGCCTTCGATGATGGCGATGGTGGCCTTGGGAAGCATCCGGAATTGCTCCATCGCGGCATGGAAGAACGACAGCTCGTCGTGCAGAGCGATGTCGTCCATCGGCAGGTCCAGAATCATCGCAGCGTCTGCGTGTGCGATGAAGATTTCCGGGTCGGCCGAGTCGACGATCAGCACCCGCACCTCGTCGTCGGCCGCGACCTCCTCGGTGAGGCGGCCGATCTCGTCTGCCAGGGGGATATCCAGCAGGTTGATCGGCGGATTATCGATCGTCGCCCGACAAATGCCGTCTTGCGTTGCGATCCGAAGCAGCTGGTAATCCCGATAGGCCATGGCCGGAACACTAGGGGAGTCCGGGCGGGGCAGGTACGAGTTTCCGGCGCCAGCAAACCTTAATTTGGTTGTGACCTGGTCGGATTCTCTGTTCGGGTCTAACAGCAGATACTCTTGTCGGGATGGTTCCGCTTTGGTTCACGCTGTCCGCACTGTGCTTCGTCGGTGCGGCGGTGCTGCTGTATGTCGATCTCGATCGGCGGCGCGCGCGAAGCAGGCGACGGAAATCGTGGGCCCGGTCGCACGGATTCGACTACGAGCCCGAATCAACCGACATACTGCAGCGCTGGAAGCGCGGCGTCATGTCGACGGTCGGCGACGTCGTCGCCGAGAACGTCGTGCTGGGTCAGATCCGCGGCGAAGCGGTGTACATCTTCGATATCGAGGAAGTCGCCACGGTTATCGCGCTGCACCGCAAGGTGGGCACCAACGTCGTGGTGGACCTGCGGCTCAAAGGGCTCAAAGAGCCACGCGAGAGCGACATTTGGCTGTTGGGTGCGATCGGGCCGCGGATGGTGTACTCCACCAACCTCGATGCCGCCCGGCGGGCCTGCGACCGTCGCATGGTCACCTTTGCCCACACCGCACCGGACTGCGCCGAGATCATGTGGAACGAGCAGAACTGGACGCTGATCAGCATGCCGATCGGCAGCACTCGCACCCAGTGGGACGAGGGTCTGCGGACCGTTCGCCAATTCAACGACCTGCTGCGGGTACTGCCGCCGTTGCCCCAGGACACTCCTCAAGAGACGGGGGCGCCGACGCCCCGAGTCACGGCGCCGAGCCGTCCGCTGGCGCAGGCCGCGCGGGCCGAGTTGCCGCCCAGGCGTGCCGGGACCGACGTCGCCGGATTGCTGTCCGACGCGGGTCGCCGGCCGGAGCCGATCCACCGCGATGAGGGACGTTCTCAGTCCACTCGGCGCCAGCCGCCGACCGGCCGCAACGGCCAGCAGGCCACGAACTATCAGCACTGATCGGGCGCGGGGTGGGCCGGGGGCCGGTTAAGCGGTCGTCGTTAGGATGTCGCTCATGCCCCGCCCTGTCGCCCTGATCACCGGGCCCACGTCTGGGATCGGCGCCGGCTACGCGCGACGCTACGCACGCGACGGATACGATCTGGTGCTGGTCGCCCGCGACGTCGACAAGTTGACGCAATTGGCCGAAGAGCTACGGGCGGATGCGGGACAGATCGAGGTTTTGCCCGCAGACCTCGCGGAGCCCGCCGACCGCGATAAAGTCGTCGACCGGCTGGCTGCCGGTGTGCGAGTCCTGGTGAACAACGCCGGTTTCGGCACGTCCGGCGAATTCTGGACGGCCGATCCGGCCCTGCTACAAAAGCAGCTCGACGTCAACGTCACCGCGGTGATGCACCTGACTCGCGCCGCACTGCCGGCCATGCTCGACGCCGGCGCCGGAACCGTCATCAACATCGCCAGCGTGGCCGGTCTGGTGCCTGGGCGGGGGTCGACGTATTCGGCGTCCAAGGCCTGGGTGATCTCGTTCACCGAGGGCCTGGCCGGGGGATTGGCGGGCACCGGTGTGAGCGTGCATGCCGTGTGTCCGGGCTTCGTGCACACCGAATTCCATACCCGGGCCGGGATCGACCAGCCCAAGGTGCCGTCGTTCATGTGGCTCGAGGTCGACGACGTGGTCAGCGAGAGCCTGGCCGAGATCGCTCGCGGCAAGGTGATCATCGTTCCGAGCATTCAGTACAAGACGATCGTCACCGCCGGCCGGCTCATTCCGCGAAACCTGTTGCGGGCCACCGGCAGACGAGTCGGCGGCGGCCGTGGCCGAACCTGACCGGACGGAACTCGCCGAGTTGGTGCGCCGGCTATCGGTCGTGCACGGCCGCGTCACGCTGTCGTCGGGCAAGCAGGCGGAGTATTACGTCGACCTGCGCCGCGCCACCCTGCATCACCGGGCCTCCGCGCTGATCGGCCGCCTGATGCGTGAACTCACGCGCGACTGGGACTACGCCGTCGTCGGCGGACTGACCCTGGGCGCCGATCCGGTAGCGACGGCGATCATGCACGCCCCCGGTCGTCCGATCGACGCGTTCGTAGTCCGGATGTCCGTGAAAACCCATGGCCTCCAACGTCTTATCGAGGGATCCGAGGTGTCGGGTCAGCGCGTGCTGGTGGTGGAGGACACTTCAACGACGGGTGATTCGGCGCTGACCGCGGTGCGTGCCGTCCGAGACGCGGGCGGGGACGTCATCGGCGTGGCGACCGTGGTGGACCGCGACACCGGCGCCGCGCAGGCCATCGAAGCCGAGGGACTGCCGTACCGCAGTGTGCTGGGCCTCGCCGACCTGGGGTTGAGCTAGGCCGCCATCGGGATCACTGTGCGTACGTTCATTGCTCTGGCCTGCCTGGCAGCCTGTCTGGTGGGCTGCTCGGACTCGAAGCAGTCCAGTCGTCCCTATGGTGCCCAGGCTGTGCGGCTCGGTGAATCGCTGGGCCTGCTCGGCTGGAACATGTCCGTGTCGAACCTGCGCTGGGACGAGGACTACGTGCTGATCGACGTCGACGCGTCTCCGACGGACCCGAAGGCGCCGCACACAAAGGCCGACGACATCCGGTTCGGGCTTTACGGTGCGCTGGCACACCCGATGGAGTCGAACGCGTTGGGCAGCTGCGATGACGCGATGACCAAAGTGCACGACATCACCACGCCGCTGTCGGCACCGGCCGGCCGGCTGACCGGCACGGTGTGCCTGGGTCCGCTGAAGGACCGAAGCCAGGTGCGTGGGGTGTACAGCTACTCGCCGCGCGACCGCATCCCGGACACCTCGGCTGCGTACCCGGCGGCATTTCCGGTCGGCTTGCCGCCGACCAACGCGAACGACACCGGCTTGGTGGTCAAGACCACCAGCCTGTCGGCCTGGCGCGCCGACGGTACGCCGGTAACGCAGGCGCAGCTCGGTGATCCAGGGGCATTCGCCGGCAACGGCTACATGCTGCTGGGGCTGCAGACCGACGCCGTCGCCGAGCGGTATCGCGACGACTCCGCCAAGCGTGGCGGGCCGATGATGTTGCTCGCCTCGCCGACACTGCCGGGCCGCGAACTGAGCCCGGCCTGCGCCGTGTACGGGTCGACGGTGCTGATCCTGCCCGACGCATCGTTGAACGCGGTGCATGTCAATGCGTCGCTGTGCACGCAGGGTGAAATCAACCAGGCGTTGCTCTATGCGACGGTGGCGATAGTCGGCACCCACGCCGGCGTCTGGACCATGCGGTGAACGAGGTGGGCGAGCCTGGGCCCACCGAGTGGGGCGCAAGCGGCGGCGGCGTCGGGCCTTGGGTGGGTGAGGTGCCCGACGATCCGCGATATGACCCGGTCTTGTTGCGGGAGGGCGATACTCGCAATGTCGTCGACGCCTACCGGTACTGGACCCGGGAAGCGATCGTTGCCGACATCGATACGCGGCGTCACGCGCTGCACATCGCGATCGAGAACTTCGGACACGACGCCAACATCGGCTCGGTGGTGCGTACCGCCAACGCGTTCGCCGTGGACACCGTGCACATCGTCGGTCGCCGGCGCTGGAATCGCCGCGGTGCCATGGTGACCGACCGCTACCAGCGGCTGCGCCATCACAACACGGCGGCAGAACTGCTGGACTTCGCGGCGGCCGCCGGTTTGACCGTCGTCGCGGTGGACAACGTCCCGGGCGCGGCGCGCCTGGAGCAGACGGCGCTGCCGCGGGACTGTCTGCTGGTATTCGGTCAGGAAGGCCCCGGCATCACCGACGACATCTGCGCGGGTGCCGCTGTCACGGTGTCGATCGCCCAGTTCGGCTCGACGCGCAGCATCAACGCCGGTGTGGCGGCCGGGATCGCGATGCATGCCTGGATCAGGCAGCACGGGGACATGTCACGTGCCTGGTGAATGTGCCGTGGCGTCGTCGGGTGTGAAGCCGTGGCGTTGGGCGTGAAGCCACGGCGTTGCGCGTGAAGCCACGGCGTTGGGCGTGAAGCCACGGCATTGGGTGTGAAGCCACGGCGTTGCGCGTGTAACGGCGGTGGACATTCGACGATTTTTCCGCCCTGCCTTCACCGCGAACGCCAATGATTCACAGTCGGCGCCAACGATTCACAGCCAACGCCGGAAGACCGGTCAGCTGGGGCGCGCCGGCCTCATCTTGAACGAGACCTCCAGCTTGATGCGATAGGTGATCTTGCCGGCGCTGTCCACCGACATGTCCTGCTCAATGACCCGCGCCACGCGAATGTCGTCGACGCTTTCCCGCGCTCGCTGCACCGCCTCCGCCGCGGCCTGCTCCCAGGATGTCGGGCTGGTCCCGATGATGTCGATCACCTTGTACACGCTCATGGGTGTCAAGCGTATAGCCAGCTCGAGACCGTCACGTGGACCTTCGGCGAAACCTCTGGCCAGCATCGACGCCGACTGGCCCGCCGGATAGGGCAGGATCGGCAGGTATGGAGCAGCTTTGGGCGAACCGGGCGGCCAGTGCGGAAGCCGCCGTCACGCAACGGCACCTGAAACGGCTGTGGGCGTTGCCCGGTACTCAGCTAGGGGTGGTGGCCTGGCCGTCGGTCCGGAAAGACCGGTTGTTCGGCACGTGGCATTACTGGTGGCAGGCGCATCTGCTGGATTGCCTCGTCGACGCGCAACTGCGCGACCCGCAACCCCAGCGACGCATCAGAATCAACCGGCAGGTTCGCTCCCACCGGCTGCGCAACAACTTCTCGTGGATCAACAGCTACTACGACGACATGGCGTGGCTGGCGCTGGCGCTGGAACGTGCCGCCCGGATAGCCGGCGTCGAGCGTCGGCGCGCATTGCCCAAACTCGCCGACCAGTTCATCAAGGCATGGGTGCCCGAGGACGGCGGCGGCATCCCGTGGCGCAAGCAGGACCAATTCTTCAACGCCCCAGCCAACGGCCCGGCGGGAATCTTCCTGGCCCGTTACGGGGACCGGCTGAAGCGGGCCGAGCAGATGGGGGACTGGATCGACCGCACCCTGATCGACCCGGAGACGCACCTGGTGTTCGACGGCATCAAGGCCGGCTCGCTGGTTCGCGCGCAGTACACCTACTGCCAGGGCGTGGTCCTCGGGCTGGAAACCGAGCTGGCCGCCCAGACCGGCGCAGAAGTCCGGGGACGACACCAGGCGCGCGTGCATCGGCTGGTCGCGGCCGTCGGCGAACACATGGCGCCGTCAGGGGTGCTGAACGGAGCCGGCGGCGGGGATGGTGGCCTGTTCGGGGGCGTCACTGCGCGCTATCTCGCACTGGTAGCCACGACATTGCCGGGCGAGTCCGCCGACGACGTCGTGGCCCGCGACACCGCCCGCACCATCGTGCTGTCGTCGGCGGAGTCGGCATGGGACAACCGGCAGACGATGGACGGGCTGCCCGTCTTCGGAGCGTTCTGGGACCGCGACGCGGAAATGCCCCAAGCGCGCGGACAGGAGGCGCAGTCGGTCGAGGGTGCGGTGATGTCCTCCGACATACCCGAACGGGACCTGTCGGTGCAGATTTCCGGATGGATGTTGATGGAGGCCGCCTACAGCGTCGCGGCAGTCAACGACAAAACGGACGAGCTCTGATGGTGGCGACCCGCTTCGCCCGGCTGCGCCGCGCTCGCGATCGCCACGAGGTCTGACGCCACTACTCGGTTAACGCAGCCGGATCCGGTTCATCCGTGGGCTCTTGCTTGGGCGCTCGATGCCGTGACCGGTAGAGCCGAATGGCCGAGATGAACGCCGGCAAGAGCGATACAAACAGAATGCCCAGAATGATTTTTTCCAGGTTCTGGTGGACGAACGGCACGTTGCCCAGGAAGTAGCCGGCCAGAGTCGTACCGCCTCCCCAGGCGATACCGCCGACGATGTCGAACCCCAGAAACACGGGATAGCGCATGTAGGACACCCCGGCAACCACCGGTGTGAACGTCCGGATGAACGGTGCAAACCGGGCCAGGATGATCGCCCACGGACCGTACTTCTCGAAGAACGCGTGCGACTCGGTCACGTAGTGCTTCTTGAAGAACCGGGAGTCTTCCTTCTTGAACAACGCCGGACCGATCCGGCGACCGATGAAATACCCGGTTTGATCGCCCAGCACCGCGACCACGGCCACCGCCGGGGCCAGCACCCATATAGTGACCGGTGGATCCGGGTGCGCTGCCAGCAGACCACCGGTGAACAGCAGCGACTCGCCGGGCAGCAGTGGAAACAGCAGGCCGGTCTCGATGAAGACGATGATCAGGATGCCGGGCAGCACCGCCGAGCCGAAGACACCATGGGCGCCCAACCAATACATCGGGTCGAGGATGTTCCCCACGGCCACCACGGCAGTGCTCATGACCTGACAACATACCGGGGTCCCCCACCCGGATCGACACAAGTCAGGGTATTGCGATACTGAGGAAATCCCGCCCTGAGGAGGAATTCCATGCCCATCGCAACCCCCGAGGCCTACGCCGAGATGCTGGGACGTGCCAAGGAGAATTCGTACGCCTTCCCGGCCATCAACTGCACCTCCTCGGAAACCATCAACGCCGCCATCAAAGGCTTCGCCGACGCCGGCAGTGACGGCATCATCCAGTTCTCCACCGGGGGCGCAGAGTTCGGCTCTGGGCTCGGGGTCAAGGACATGGTGACCGGTGCGGTTGCGCTGGCCGAGTTCGCCCACATCATCGCGGCCAAATACCCCGTCAACGTCGCGCTGCACACCGACCACTGCCCGAAGGACAAGCTCGACAGCTACGTCCGCCCGCTGCTGGCGATCTCGTCGGAGCGGGTTTCAGCGGGCAAGAACCCGTTGTTCCAGTCACACATGTGGGACGGCTCGGCGGTGCCGATCGACGAAAATCTGGAAATCGCTCAGGAGCTTCTCAAGCAGGCGGCGGCCGCCAAGATCATCCTCGAGATCGAGATCGGCGTGGTGGGCGGCGAAGAGGACGGCGTCGCCAACGAGATCAACGACAAGCTCTACACCACGCCGGACGACTTCGAGAAGACCATTGACGCGCTCGGCCACGGCGAGCACGGCACTTACCTGCTTGCCGCGACATTCGGCAACGTGCATGGCGTCTACAAGCCCGGCAACGTCAAGCTTCGCCCCGACATCCTCGCCCAAGGACAGAAGGTGGCCGCGGCCAAACTCGGACTCTCCGATGACGCCAAGCCCTTCGACTTCGTCTTCCATGGTGGTTCGGGCTCGGAGAAGTCGGAGATCGAGGAGGCGCTGCGCTACGGCGTGGTCAAGATGAACGTCGACACAGACACCCAGTACGCGTTCACCCGCCCGATCGTCGGTCACATGTTCACCAACTACGACGGCGTGCTCAAAGTCGACGGCGAGGTGGGCGCGAAGAAAGTCTACGACCCACGCAGCTACCTGAAGAAGGCCGAAGCGGGAATGAGCGAACGCATCGTGGAGGCCTGCAACGACCTGCACTGCGCCGGAAAGTCGCTCGGCTAAGGCCGAGAAGACGCAAAAGCCCCCATTTCGAACCGGAATTGGGGGCTTTTGCGTCTGCTCGCGCAGGTAAGGCTAGCCGCTGGGGGACTGGCAGATCTTCCACTGATCGTCGCGGTACTGCAGGTCAAAGCTGCGCGTCGAGCGGACCTGCGGGTCGTAGGCCATGTACGTCGTGACGTTCGCCTCGGCGTGCTGGCCGTTGACGGCGACCTCGTCGATGGTGTCGATGACCGGAAACTGTCGGGCCGCCGCGACCCGGCGGTAGGTCTCCTGCCACGCGCGCTCGTCGTAGTCCACATAGCCGTCGCGGGTGGTGCCGCAGGTGATGCCGCGCAACGTCGCCAGATCACCGGACTGCAGCGCGGCATCCAACTGCCGGATGGTTTGCCGCACCCGATCTTCCTGCGAGGCTTTCGGGTGGTGGTGCTTGGTCAGCAGCACGGTGAGCAGGACCGCGATCGCCGTTAGTGCCAAGACGATGACGACTATCGCAAGCACCCAACCCAGCTTCTGGTTCTTGGACGCTGTCGGCGACTTCCCCCCGTCGCGAGCCGGGATCGATTGTGGCACCGCAGTTTTCGGTGGCAAACCCTGGTTCGGCGGGGCTGGCTGCACGGGGGGCCCCGCCGGCGCGCCCGATGGCGCCGGGGCGGACGGCGGCTTTTGGGCCCCCCGCGGCCGGGCTGGTGGCGGTTTCGGGATGATCTCGGTTTCCGGGTCCGTACCGGTGGCGATGACCGTCGTCTCGTTGGCGTCGAAGCCCGGCGCGGTGAAGCGGCGTTCGCGCGGCAACTCTGGGTTTGTCTCCGGCTCCTTGTCCGGGTCGCCTTTGTTAATCACGACGGTCTCCGTCTCGGAGTCGCTGGGCACCAGAGGTTGGTCCTCGGCAGACCCTGCCGTCCGCTCACCCGCCGGGTCGCCTGGATTCGGCCGCGCGCCGCGGTCGGGCCGGGGTGCATCAGACATGGTCGTAGCTTAACGACTGGATCGTCGGTTGGGGGCATGGCGAGCTAGACGTCTGTGAACCCGACGGCAAAATAGAACCCATGACGCCGATGGGTGATCTCCTGGGACCCGATCCAATCCTGCTACCTGCCGATAGCGAGGCCGAGGCGGAGTTGCTTGCCAAGGAACACCCGGGCATCGTCGCCGCCGCGCATCCGTCGGCTTCGGTGGCCTGGGCAGCGCTGGCCGAGGAGGCGCTGGCCGACGACAAGGCCATCACGGCCTACGCGTATGCCCGTACCGGCTATCACCGCGGCCTGGACCGGCTGCGCCGCAACGGCTGGAAGGGTTTCGGCCCGGTGCCGTACTCGCACGAGCCCAACCGCGGCTTTCTGCGGTGTGTGGCGGCGCTGGCACGCGCGGCCGACGCGATCGGTGAGACCGACGAGTACGCGCGTTGCCTGGATCTGCTTGACGACTGCGACCCTGCGGCCCGCGCCGCGTTGGGCCTGTAGGGGCTGGGTGTGGTCGAGGATTCAGCGGGCGGTGAGCCGACGGATTCGCGTGTCGGTGCATCGTTCGGGCCGTATCGGTTGCTGCGGCTGTTGGGCAGCGGCGGGTTCGGTGAGGTCTATGAAGCCGAAGACACCGTCATGCACCGGGTGGTGGCGCTGAAACTGCTGAGCAGTACCTACTCGCAAAACCCGGTGTTCCGGGAACGGCTGTTCCGCGAGGCTCGTACCGCCGGTCGGCTGCGCGAGCCGCATGTGGTGCCCATTCACGCCTGCGGGGAAGTCGACGGGCAGGTCTACATCGACATGCGGTTGGTCCGCGGCGTGGATCTGGAGACCGTGCTGCGGCGCGAGACCACGCTGGAGCCGGGCCGGGCGGTGGCCATTGTGCGCCAGATCGCGGCCGCGCTGGACGCTGCGCGTGCGGAAGCGGTGATCCACCGCGACGTCAAACCGGCCAACATTCTGCTGGCCGGTGACTTCGCCAGCCTGGTTGACTTCGGGCTGGCAAGCGCCGCGGGTGACGCCAGACTGACCAAGCCCGGTAAGGCGGTCGGGACCTTCGACTACGTGGCCCCCGAACGACTCAGCGGCAACCTGGTGGATCACCGCGCTGACATCTACTCGCTGGCCTGCGTGCTGTACGAGTGCCTGACCGGCGCTCCGCCGTACGCGCACCACCAAGACCTGCCCGAGCTGATGACCGCGCACATGACCAGCCCAATCCCACTGCCTAGTCAGCAGCGTCCCGGTATTCCCGTGGGGTTCGACGAAGTGATCGTCCGCGGCTTGGCCAAAAACCCCGACGACCGCTATGCCAGTGCCGGCGCACTGGCCATCGCCGCGCAGCGCGCACTTGGCGCACTTGACCCACACGACAAGGGTCAAACCACCAGCGCTTGGACGCCGCAACAGCCGCAACAGCCGCCGGGCCCCCCGCCGCCGGGTCCGCCGCAACCGCTGCCCTACCTACCCGCCCCGCCAACCCGCCGTAAATCCCGCCGCCGCCTAGTGATCGCCGTCGTCGCCGTCGTCGCGGTCGTCGCGGCCACCGCAGTCGTCCTCGGGATCGTTCACCGGCATCCCGCCCCGCATGCCGCCGCCAGGCCGCGCCCGTCGTCGACGACCGCTACCACCTTGCCGTTCCCCGCTTTGCAAAACCCGCGGGGCGTGGCGGTGGACACCGCGGGCAATGTTTACGTCGCCGAACTAGGGGCCCCGGGTGCGGGCGGCGGACAAATCCTGAAGTTGGCACCGGATCGAACCACTCCGGACGAGCTTCCCTTCGGGGGAATTGAAGCCGACGGAGTGGCCGTGGATAACAGTGGCAACGTGTTCAGCGCCGCCGTCAGCCTCGACAACCTGAGCGGCGTGTGGAAGCTGGCGCCGGGAGCCCGTGGCCCCAGTCTGCTGTCATTCGGGCACCTCACAAGTCCGGTTAGTGTGGCGATCGGTACGGACGGCTGTGTCTACGTCGTCGACGAAGGCCTCAGGCAGGTATTCAAGCTGGCACCCGGCGCCGCCAGCCCCGAACGGCTGATGCCCACAACCCTGTTGAACATGGCGGCCGGCGCGGCCGTCGATAATCACGGCAACCTCTATGTCGTCGACACCGGCGAGCGGCACGTGTTGAAACTGGCCGCTGGCGCCACCGAACCCACCACGCTGCCGTTCGGCGGCCTCGAAAATCCTTACGGCGTCGCAGTGGACCCGGCCGGCAACGTCTACGTCTCCGACCCGGGCAAGCATCGGATATATAGATTGGCTTCCGGGGCGGCCTCTGCCACCGATTTGCCGTTTCCCGGTCTGACCGAGCCGTATGGTCTGGCGACCGATAGGGACGGCAACATCTACGTGACCGACTGCAAGCGAATTGACAAATGCAAGAGCGGCAGAGTGCTGGAATTGGGCCCCCCGCAATGATATTCGCCCGGGGTACGGCTGCGCTGGCAGGTGATCACCATGGTCGATGAGCCGACGGTCAGCCACTCGTCCGGCCGGCGGGTGGGTTCTCGGTTCGGGCCGTATCTGCTGCGACGGCTGCTGGGCAGCGGCGGGTTCGGCGAGGTCTACGAAGCCGAAGACACCGTCATGCATCGCGTGGTGGCGCTGAAGCTGCTGTCCAGCAGTTACTCCCAGAACCCCGCGTTTCGGGAACGGTTGTTCCGGGAGGCTCGCACCGCCGGACGACTGCACGACCCGCATGTGGTGCCAATCCACGGCTGCGGGGAAATCGATGGGCAGCTTTACATCGACATGCGGCTCGTCGACGGTACCGACCTGCAGAGCGTGCTCGACCGCGGCGCGCTGGAGCCGGCCCGCGCGGTAGCGGTCGTGCGCCAGATCGCCGCAGCGCTGGATGCCGCCCACGCCGAGCATGTGATCCACCGTGACGTCAAGCCCGCCAACATCCTGCTCGGTGCCGACGACTTTGCCTGCCTGGTGGACTTCGGGCTGGCCAACGCCGCGACCGATACCAAGCTCACCAGTGAAGGCACCACCCTCGGCTCGTTCGCTTACCTGGCGCCCGAGCGCCTCGGCACCGGCCGCGCCACTCCTGGCGCCGACATCTACGCCCTGGCCTGTGTGTTGTACGAATGCCTGACCGGATCCAGTCCGTATGCCGGCCGAGATGACATTCCCGCACTGGTCGCCGCCCACCTGACCGCTCCGCCGCCGGTGCCCAGTCAGCAGCGGCCGGGGATTCCGGTCGGGTTCGACGAGGTCATCGCGCGGGGCATGGCCAAAGACCCCGAGCACCGCTTCCGCAGCGCCGGCGAGCTGGGCGCCGCCGCCCAGCACGCACTGAGCACCCCGATGCGCGACCACATTCGAGGGCCCCAACAACCGCAGGTGACGCGGCCTTGGTCCGACCGGCCACCCGCGCCGCCGAACCATTTTCCGCCTCCGCAAACCGGGCCGCCGCGCCGACGTAAATCCCGCCGCCGCACGGTGCTCACCATCGCCACGGTCATCCTCGTCGCCGCCCTCGCGGCCACCGCTGTCGTCGTCGCGGTCATGCACCAGCGTGGCAGCAAGCGGGCCGCTACGGGTCCTACGCACACCTCATCGACTCCGGCTCGCGCCGCCCTTCCGCCGCTGAACGCGACCCGGTTACCCGTTATCAGCAGCGGCCTGCTGGGAGGCGTCGCAGTCGACACTGCCGGCGCCGTCTACGTCGCGGACGACCGGCGAGTATTGAAACTGCCCGCCGGCGCCACCGGCCCCAGCGAGTTGCCGTTTGCCGGGCTCGACCGGGCAATGGCCGTGGCGGTGGACGCGGCCGACAACGTCTACGTCGTCGATCGGCTCGCCGGCACTTACACCACCCGCATGTGGAAACTGGCCGCCGGGGCCAATACCGCTAGCCAGTTACCTTTCGGGAAGACTTCCGCCAAGACAGTCGCTGCCGACGCCGCCGGCAACGTCTACGTCGCCGACCAGGACCGAGTGTTAAAACTTGCGGTCGGCGCCGGGGCTCCCACCGAGCTGCCGTTCGGCAGCGGCATGTTCAACAGTGTCGCGGTGGACAGCGCCGGAGCTGTATATGTCGCACAGCGCGGCGGGGTGCTCAAACTACCCGCCGGCGCCGCTGGTCCAACCCAGCTGCCGTTCGGCAAGGTAGGCGGAGTGGAAGGCGTCGCAGTCGACACGCGGGGCAACGTCTACGTCATCGACAACGGCGGCGACGGCATGGGCCGGTTGGTCAAACTTGCACCCGAGGAATCGACGTCCACAGAGCTGTACGCGCCAGAACCCTCCTCGTTTAGTGGCATTGCGGTGGACTCGAGCGGAAACCTCTACCTCAGCGAAGGTAGCCGGCTGCTCAAAGTGGCGGCCGGAACGTGAACTCGGCCCAGACCACCACCCTCAAAGCGTTATTGGAGCGAGACGGGCCGCTCGACCCGGCACGGGCTGTCAACCTGGTGCGGCAAATCGCTGCCGCGCTCGACGATGCCCACGCCATCCAGTCGGTGCACCGCGACATAACACCCGCCACCATCCTGGTGTCGGATAACGACTACGCGTATCTGGCCGACATCGGCACGACCACCGCCAGCACCGACACCCGAGGGTTGACCTATCGGGCGCCCGAGTTGCTCGGCAACACCGAGGTGACCTATCGCGCTGATATCTATGCGTTGGCCGGTGTGCTGTTCGAGTGTCTGACCGGTTCCGCGCCATCTCCGGTGTCCGATAACCACATAGACCCGCCGACGCTCATATCCGCCCATCTGGCCGAAGCGATGCCGCGCCCCAGCGAGCGAAGACCTGGCCTCCCGGCCGGCTTCGACGAGGTCGTCGCGCGCGGTATGGCCAAGAACCCCGGTGACCGTTACCGCACCGCCGGCGAGTTATCGGATGCCGCCCAGGGTGTGCTCATGGCCAAACCGCACGAGATTCCAAGCAACCGGCCTACCAGTCCCGACGCCGCACCCCCCGCCACCCCGGGAGATGGCCGCACCGTCGAGCTGGCCGTGCCGGCTGCCAGTGCTCAGCCCAATCAGTCACGCTGGGATCCCGCTGTCGGGCGCTCACCCACGGTGAGCTACCCGCATTCTCAACCGCTGCCGCTCCCGGTGCCAACGCGCTCCAGGGGGCGAGGGAGATCGCGCCGGCGCATCGCTGTGCTCATTGCAGTCATCGCCGTCGTCGCCGCCCTCGCGGGCGCCGCCGCGATCGCGGTTCCGCGCCTTACCCGCCATACCGCGACCGCGCCGACCAATCACACCTACACGTCTAAGCCCACCCCGCTGCCGTTCAGCGATCTGGACGATCCGATCAGCATTGCGGTGGACGGCGCTGGCAACATCTATGTGCTGTCAAACCTCCTGTCGAGGGCAAACGAAGGCGACCTTGCGAAGCGCGTGGTGAAACTGGCGCCTGGAGCCACCGGTTCCACCACGATCGACTTCCCCGGGGTTGACATCCGTTACGCCACCGACTTGACGGCCGACGCGACAGGCAACCTCTATCTCAGCGCCGGAACCGCTGTGTGGTTATTGGCCACCGGTGCGGCGAACCCGATCCGGCTGCCGTTCCCGGGCTTCGTGGCGATCAACGCCGTCGCGGTCGCTCCCGGTGGCACGGTTTACGCCGCCGGTGCCCTGCGCGAAGTGGGCCGGTATGGGGTAAAGAAGCTGGCGCTAGGAGCCAGCAGGCCAACCGACCTGCCTTTCGCCGGGCTTTACCAGCCCAAAGCGCTGGCTGCCGATAAAGCCGGCAATGCCTACGTCGGCAGCCTTGTACAAGGCAAGAACGTGGGTCGGGTATTCCGGCTCGCTGCCGGCACCACCTCGCCTACCGAGGTGAATCTACCCAGAATGAAGGATCCCGCCCGTATGGCGGTCGATATGGCCGGAAACCTTTTTGTCGCCGAGGCCTTCGGTCGAGTGTTCGAAGTACCGGCGGGCGGCACCAGTCCGGTCACCCTGCCCTTTCATGTCGAAGCAAACGCTGTATCTGTCGACTCGGCGGGCAATGTCTACGTCGCTACACTGCCCACCAAAGACAAGAAGACCGGCGTGGTGCACGCCGGTCAGGTGCTAAAAATCGCGCCCGACAAATAGCGGAACCAACGGTCAGCAGCTCTCCGGACACCCACCGGCCCCGTCCGGGCACTCGATCTGCACGGTGGCGTGATCCAGCCCGCGAGCCGACAGCACCGCCCGCGCGTCCTGAAGTATCCGCGCGGAGTTTCCGTTGCTGGTCAGGTGCGCGGTGCACATGTCCTTGCCGGGTGAAAGCGTCCATACGTGCAGGTCATGCACCTCGGTGACGCCGTCGACCGCACCCAGCGCAGCACGCAGCTCCTCGACGTCGATGTGACTGGGCGATGCTTCGGACAGGATCCGCATCGCCTCCCTGGCCAGCGCGAGCGCCCGCGGCAGCACCCACAGCGCGACCAGCACTGCGACCACCACGTCGGCGTACGGCCAGTGCGTCGTGAGGGTGACCACGCCGGCGATCAGTACGCCAAAGCTGCCCACGGTGTCGGCCACCACCTCCATGTAGGCGCCCTTGACCGCCAGGCTGTCCGTGGAGTGTGAGCGCAGCAGCAGCGCCACGACGGCATTGGCGGCCAGGCCGGCCAGCGCCACCACGACCATCGGCATGCCCGGAATTGACGGCGCCGCACTGAGCCGCCGGATGGCTTCGTACACGATGAACGTCGCCACGCCGATGAGCAGCGCGGCATTGGCCACGGCGGTGAACACCTCGGCCCGATGCCAGCCGTAGGTGCGGGCTGGTGATGAGCTGCCGCGCCGGGCCAGCATCACGGCGCCGAGGCCCATGTACACGGCCACCACGTCGGTCAGCATGTGCCCGGCGTCGGCCAGCAGCGCGATCGAGCTGATCAGCAGCGCGGTGGTCAGCTCCACTACGAAGAACGCCGCCAGGATCGCCGCGCCCATGATCATGCGCGGGATCATCCGAGATGCGTCGGCCGGGGTGTGACTATGTCCGGCGCCCATGACGGGAAATATATGCGCATAACCGCATATATGGCAAGGCTTTCAGATCCAGCGGCGCCAGAACAGCGTCAGCACGCTGCCGTTGTGCCACCACACCGGGGACACGCCGGAGAAGTCGAAGAGCCAGCTCACAGCCCCGAATAGCCACTGGCTCAGCGCGGGCACGAAGAGCAGCAGCAACAGCAGGAAGACGCCGTATGGCTTGAACGGTGCCACCGCGCGCTGCGTCTCGGGACTCAAATGCGGTTCGAGCGCGTCGTAGCCGTCCAGCGCTGGGATGGGCAGCAGGTTCAGCACCACCGCCATGATCTGCAGAAACCCCAGGAAGGCCACCCCGGACCACAGCACCCAATGGTCGATATCGAAGAAAAGGCGAGTAACCGTCAGCAGCAGCACCGCCAGTATCAGGTTTGCCGCCGGTCCCGCCAGGCTGACCAGGGTACGACGGGTCGGCGTCATGAACGCGGTCTGCAGATACACCGCGGCGCCCGGCAGGCCGATGCCGCCGAGCGCGATGAACACCATCGGCAGCACCAGCGATAGCCCGGGACTGCTGTAGCGGCGCGGATCCAGGGTCAGGTAGCCGCGGACCGCGGCGTCGTGGTCGCCGAACCGCCACGCCGTATAGGCGTGCCCGAATTCGTGCAGGCACAGCGACACCAGCCAGCCGGCGATCACGAAGATGAACACCCCGGCATAGGACAGCGGCCGCACGGTCGTCCCGGCCAGCCAGGCCAGTACACCCCCGACGGCCGTCAACCCGACCAGGGCCAGAAAGATCGGGCTGGGTCGCACCGGTCGAAACTACCGGACCAGTAGCCAACCCTCCACGTTGCGATAGAACGTCGATCGTCGCGTGGTGCGTGCGGCCGGGACGCCGTCGCGGACCACAGTGACACCGGTGGTGCCCAACTGGGCCGCGCGCCCACTGATCCAGCGGCGTAACGTGCCGTTCAGCGCGGCGCGCAGACCCGGCAGGGCCAGCGTCGGCTCGATCCACACCTCGGCGACGTCGCCGTCGAACAGTACGGCGTCGTCGACCACCGCCTCTCCATGTAGCGACTGCTGATCCTCGGGCGGTAGCCAGCGCGCCCGGCCCGCGACCACCGACCCGGTCTCGTCGCGGATCAACGGCACCCGCGTGGCGGAACCACGTCGCGCGCGCCGCGCCGCCCGGCGACCGGCCGGTAGCCGGTAGGCCCGAGTCGCGGTGGTATGCCGGCGCGGTACATAAGCAACTTCGACGTCCAGCCGCTCGGTGCGCAGCAGCCGCGTCAGCACAGCGGCGAGGTCGGCGTCGCCGCCGACGACGGCCAGCCGGCGGTATGCGCCCAGGTCGATAGCCGCCAGGTCATCGGCGCCCCTATCGAGCAGATGCGTGGGCAGGCCGGTCAGCGGACGGGGTAACGGCGCGTCGCCGAACAACAGCACCGCCGCGCTTTGGATGTTGTCCGCCGTGTTCACCCCGATATTCATGTTCCTCGCAACCTGCTGGGTAGGGTAGGTCACCGGCTGGACCACATTATTGTGGTGACCCGCTGCGTCCGGCTGCGCCGCGCTTGGGATCACCACGACATACGCAGGGAGCATGGCATGCCGGCAATCGTCCTGATCGGCGCCCAATGGGGCGACGAGGGCAAAGGTAAGGCAACTGACCTGCTCGGTAGCCGCGTCCAGTGGGTGGTGCGCTACCAGGGCGGCAACAACGCCGGGCACACCGTCGTACTACCCACCGGCGAGAACTTCGCGTTGCATCTCATCCCGTCGGGGGTGCTGACGCCCGGCGTCACCAACGTCATCGGCAACGGCGTGGTGATCGACCCCGGCGTCCTGCTGCAGGAACTGAAAGGCCTGGAAGACCGCGGGGTCGACACCTCCAAGCTGCTGATATCCGCCGACGCACACCTGCTGATGCCCTATCACGTCGCCATCGACAAGGTGACCGAGCGCTACATGGGCAGCAAGAAGATCGGTACCACCGGCCGCGGCATCGGGCCGTGCTATCAGGACAAGATCGCCCGGATGGGGATCCGGGTGGCCGACGTGCTGAACCGCGACCAGCTGACCCACAAGGTCGAGGCTGCCCTCGAGTTCAAGAATCAAGTGCTCGTCAAGATCTACAACCGCAAGGCGCTGGAGCCCGACCACGTGGTCGACACGCTGCTGGAGCAGGCCGAAGGCTTCCGGCATCGCATCGCCGACACCCGGCTGCTGCTGAACAACGCGCTGGAGGCTGGCGAGACGGTGTTGCTGGAAGGCTCCCAGGGCACGCTGCTCGACGTCGACCATGGCACCTATCCGTACGTGACGTCGTCGAACCCGACGGCCGGCGGTGCGGCCGTGGGCTCGGGCATCGGCCCGACGCGGATCCGCACCGTGCTCGGGATTCTGAAGGCCTACACCACCCGAGTGGGCTCGGGTCCGTTCCCCACCGAGCTGTTCGACGAGAACGGCGAATACCTGTCCAAGACGGGCGGCGAATTCGGCGTAACCACCGGCCGCCGCCGACGCTGCGGCTGGTTCGACGCCGTCATCGCCCGCTATGCCACCCGGGTGAACGGCATCACCGACTACTTCCTGACCAAGCTGGACGTGCTGTCCAGCCTGGAAACCGTGCCGGTCTGCGTCGGATACCGGATCGACGGGACAGTCACGCACGACATGCCGATGACGCAGAGCGATCTCTGTCGTGCCGAACCGGTCTACGAAGAGCTGCCCGGTTGGTGGGAAGACATCTCTGCGGCGCGCGAGTTCGACGATCTGCCTGCCAAGGCTCGGGACTACGTGCTGAGGCTGGAAGAGCTTGCCGGAGCGCCGGTTTCGTGTATCGGTGTCGGCCCGGGACGTGATCAGACCATCGTGCGCCGCGACGTCCTGCTGGGGGCACCCCCCGCTGGCGGGGGAGTCGGCCCGTGACGGATACGGCGCAGGATCCCGAAGAACTCGATCCCGAATACCTGCATCACGGCGGCTTTCCGGAGTACGCCCCGGCCACCCCCGGCCCGGGGTTCGGCCGGTTCGTGGCAGCGATGCGGCGGCTGCAGGATTTGGCCGTATCCGCAGCTCCCGACGACCGAGCATGGGACGAAGCCGCCGATCGCGCCGAGGCGTTGGCCGACCTGTTGGCACCCTTTCAGGCTGCTGAGGGCCAGGCGCCGGCCGGACGGACACCGGACTTGCCGGGCATGGGCAACCTGCTGCTGCCGCCCTGGAAGTTGACGCGCTACGGCCCCGACGGCGTCGCGATGACGGGCTACTTCAGCCGGTTCCACGTCGGCGGCAACATGGCGGTGCACGGCGGTGTGCTGCCGCTGCTGTTTGACCACACGTTCGGCATGATTTCGCACGCCGCAGGACGGCCGATCAGCCGGACCGCTTTTCTGCATGTGGACTATCGCAAGGTCACGCCGATCGACGTCCCCTTGGCCATCCGGGGCCGGGTCACCCGCACCGAGGGCCGCAAGGCATTCGTGTCCGCCGAACTGGTCGACGACGACGAGACCCTGCTGGCCGAAGGCAACGGCCTGATGGTGCGGTTGCTGCCCGGCCAGCCCTAGAGCCGCCCGGCCGCGCGCTCGACAGAACAAGTAATTGCAACCGTTCAGGTCCCTATCCTGGAAGGCGTGACCGAGGGCGCGATCGAAGGACAGCAGGAGCCGGCAACGCCGGAGGCTGCTGACGAACCTGCCGATGCCCCCAATACCACTGCCAACGCCAGGCCGGTGGTCATGCTGCTTGGTTCCGACGAGCTCACCTCGGAGCTAGCGGTCGCATTGCGGCGCCTCGGCGCGGAGGTGATCGAACAGTCAACCGACGTCGACGATCTCTCGGCGCAAATCGCCCGGCTGCGAGCGGATTTCGTGGTGACAGGCCCCCAAGCGGTTTCCGTGCCCGGCGTCGAGGACCTCGGAGACCGTACCGAGTTGGTGCCCAGCGCCCGCAGTATCGAACTCACCGCCGACCGCGAAGGCCTGCGCCGCCTGGCCGCCGACCAGCTCGGCTTGCCGACCGCGCCATTCTGGTTCGCCGGATCGGTCGACGAACTCGAGGCAGTTGCCGCGCATGCTGGGTACCCGTTGCTGGTGAAGCCGGTGGTGGGGCCGATTGGCCCGGGCCAGTCGCTGGTGCGGGGGCTAGAAGACATCGCCGCGGCGTGGCAGCGCGCGGTGAGGCATGACCAACCGGAAGCCCAGCATCGGGTGCTGGCCGAAGCGGTGGTTGAAATCGAGGTTCTCGTCACCCTGCTCGCGGTGCGCAGCGAGGGTCCGAAAGGCCCGGCAATCGAGTTTTGCTCACCTATCGGTCATATCGACGAACACGCCAAGGTCGTCGAGTCCTGGCAGCCCCAGAAGATCAGTGCCGCCGCGATGGATGCCGCCAGGTCTGTCGCGGCGCGCATCGTCAAGGCTGTCGGCGGGCGTGGCGTTTTCGGCGTCGAGTTGATGATCAACGGCGACGAGGTGTATTTCTCCGACGTCACCGCCTATCCGCGGGAGAGCGCCTGGGTGACGCTCTGCAGTCAGCGGCTTTCGGCTTTCGACCTGCAAGCCCGGGTCATTCTGGGCCTTCCGGTGGACACCATGATGATTTCGCCGGGCGCCTGCCAGGTGCTGAATCCGGGCTCCCGAATGAGCAGGACCCCTAGCCCGATGCCGGCCGCGCTGGTCGGAGCCCTTGCCGTGCCGGAAAGCGACGTCCGCGTGTTCGGGCAGCTTGACGGCCGCGACGGCACGGGTCCGCTGGCGGTGGCAATGGCCACGGGACCGGATCTGGTGACCGCTCGCGAACGTGCCCGGCGGGCGGCGAGTCGGCTGGATGTGGGAGACTCACGCGGATGAGTTACGCAGGAGATATCACGCCCGAGCAGGCCTGGAAGCTGCTCAGCGACAACCCCGATGCGGTCCTGGTCGACGTGCGAACCGACGCCGAATGGCGCTTCGTCGGTGTGCCCGACTTGTCGAGCCTGGGCCGTGAGGTGGTTTACCTCGAGTGGAACAGTTCCAATGGGCAACGCAATGAGAACTTTCTGAGCGAGCTGAAGGACCGGCTTCCGCCGGCAACCGGTGGCGGAGAGCGGCCGGTGGTTTTCCTGTGCCGCTCGGGGAATCGCTCAATCGGCGCCGCCGAGGTTGCCACCGAGGCGGGCATCGCTCCGGCCTACAACGTGCTGGACGGCTTCGAGGGACAGCTCGACAGCGATGGTCATCGCGGCGGGTCGGGTTGGCGTGCAATCGGTTTGCCCTGGAAACAGGGGTAGCAAGGTTGGGATGGCAATGACTGACCAGCCCTCGGTCCGCACGCCGAAGGCCCTGCCCGACGACGTGAGCCAAGCCACCATCGGTGTGCGTGGCGGGATTTTGCGGTCGGGTTTCGACGAGACCGCCGAGGCGATGTACCTGACGTCCGGCTACGTGTACTCGTCGGCGGCCGTCGCGGAGGAGGCGTTCACCGGCGAGCCGGATCACTTCGTGTACTCGCGCTACGGCAACCCGACGGTGACGATGTTCGAGGAGCGGCTACGCCTGATCGAAGGAGCGCCGGCGGCCTTCGGCACCGCGAGCGGGATGGCCGCGGTGTTCGTCTCGCTGGGCGCGCTGCTGGGCGCCGGTGATCGGTTGGTCGCCTCCCGCAGCCTGTTCGGGTCGTGCTTCGTGGTGTGCAACGAGATCCTGCCGCGTTGGGGAGTGGAGACCGTCTTCGTCGACGGCGATGACCTTTCGCAATGGGAGCAGGCACTGGCCGACCCCTCCAAGCCCACCCGAGCAGTGTTCTTCGAAACACCGTCGAATCCCATGCAGTCGCTGGTGGACATGGCCGCGGTAAGCGATATGGCACACGAGGCTGGCGCAAAAGTGGTGCTGGACAACGTCTTTGCCACGCCCTTGTTGCAGCAGGGCTTTTCATTCGGGGTGGACGTGGTGGTGTATTCGGGCACCAAGCACATCGACGGTCAGGGTCGGGTGCTGGGCGGCGCCATCCTCGGCGACAAGGAGTACATCGACGGTCCGGTGCAAAAGCTGATGCGCCACACCGGCCCGGCGATGAGCGCGTTCAACGCCTGGGTGTTGCTGAAAGGCCTTGAGACGCTGGCGATTCGGGTGGACCACAGCAACGTTTCGGCGCAGCGGATTGCGGAGTTTCTGGAGAGCCATCCGGCAGTGCGCTGGGTGCGTTACCCGTATCTGGTGTCGCACCCGCAGTACGACCTGGCCAAGCGTCAGATGTCCGGCGGCGGAACGGTGCTCACCTTCGAGCTCGACTGCCCGGAAAACAGAGCCAAGCAGCGGGCCTTCGAAATGCTCGACAAGCTGCAGCTGATCGATATCTCCAACAATCTCGGCGACGCCAAATCCCTTGTGACTCACCCGGCGACCACGACTCACCGGGCGATGGGGCCGGAGGGTCGCGCCGCGATCGGGCTGGGCGACGGCGTGGTCCGCATATCGGTCGGACTGGAAAGCACCGACGATCTGATCGCCGATATCGATCAGGCGCTGAGCTGACTATCTAACCGTTCGGGTGTTCTTGGGCGTACTGGATGCCTTGGTTGATCTGGTCGATTGCCTGCTGCACCAGATTTATCGCCTGTTCCCGGTGGCCGCCCTTATTGGGCTCCGCCTGCTGTAGCTCACCCAGGCCCTGTTGGAGATGGTCTCTCGCGCTGAACATGTGCTCTTGAAACGCATACGCGGTGCCGGTGCCCAGGACGCTGAAAGTCGTCGCTGTCACGACTCCGGCGATGGCCAGCCGAACCTTCGAAAGTTGCATGGCAATCCCCCTTTCGAGTGCTGGACGCGGACGCTAACAACTGACAGGGGGGACCGCGGAGGCGACACGCGGACTACACGGTGCCCTGAGCGGAAACCCCCAGGCGGCGTTAAGGTTTCGAGCGGAGCGGCTAACCGGCGTGTTGTTCGGCCTCTTCGGCCTCTTCGGCGGCAGCGAGTGCGCCCTGCCCCTGCGTCTGCGTCATCCAGTTGATCACTGACCGGGCGTAGATCATCTGGCTGGTGATGGCCATCTGGCCGCGACTGCGACCCACGAAGGAAATCCACCAGGAGAACACCGCGGCGATGCGGTTGCGGTGGCCGACCAGGTAATACAAGTGCAGTACCAGCCAGGCCAGCCAGGCGAAGTAGCCGCCGAACTCCAGCTTGCCGACCTGTGCGACGGCGCTGTTCCGCGAGATCGTCGCCATGCTGCCCTTATTGAAGTACTTGAACGGCTCGCGGTTGGCGGGGTCGTCTTTGCCTTTGACGGTTTTCTTGATCACCTTGGTGGCGTAGTGCGCGCCCTGGAGCGCGCCCTGCGCCATCCCGGGTACCCCGGGCACGGACATCAGATCGCCGACGACAAAGACGTGCGGGTGCCCCTTGACGGTGAGGTCGGGTTCGACGATCACGCGTCCGGCGCGATCGGTCTCGGTCCCGTCGGATTGTTCGGCGACCATCTTGCCCAACGAGCTGGCCTGGACGCCGGCCGCCCACACCTTGCAAGCGCATTCGATGCGGCGTTCAGTTACTTCCGAGCCGTCCTTCTCCTTGACGGTGATGCCTTTGTAGTCGACGGCGCTCACCATCGCGTTGAGCTGAATCTCGACATCCATCTTCTCCAGCCGCCGCTGCGCCTTTTGACCCAACTTCGGGCCCATCGGTGGCAACACCGCGGGCGCGGCATCGAGCAGGATCACCCGGCAGTCGGTGGGTGTAATGGTCCTGAACGCGCCGGCGAGCGTGCGCTCGGCCAGTTCGACGATCTGGCCGGCCACCTCGACGCCGGTCGGTCCGGCACCGACGACGACGAACGTCAGGCGCCGCTCCCGCTCGGCCGGGTCGGTGGTCACTTCGGCGGCCTCGAACGCACCGAGGATGCGGCCGCGCAGCTCCAGCGCGTCGTCGATGGTCTTCATACCGGGCGCGAAGGTGGCGAACTCGTCGTTGCCGAAGTAGGACTGCTGCGCGCCGGCGGCGACGATCAGACTGTCGTACGGTGTCACCGTCTCCATGTCCATCAGCTTCGATGTGACCGTCTTCGTCTTCAGGTCGATCGCGTTGACCTCGCCCAGCAGAACCCGCACGTTCTTCTGTTTGCGCAGGATCAGCCGGGTAGTTGGGGCGATGTCGCCTTCCGACAAAATTCCCGTAGCCACCTGGTACAGCAGCGGTTGGAACAGGTGCGTGGTGGTCTTCGAGATCAGAGTGACGTCGACGTCGGCTCGTTTGAGCGACCTGGCCGCTGTCAGCCCGCCGAACCCGCTTCCGATGACGACGACGTGATGGCGCCTCACGACAGCTGGAGGCTCGCTGGATTGGGTCATACCTGTCCCTTCTGATCCCTATCGGCCCTATGGGCTCTCAGTCTCCGCAGCGCATCTCCACCGTACGACGACACCTGGGCCGGCGTCGCCTATATCTCGGCGAGCAGACGCAAAAGCCCCTCCACGCTCGGCGTGTCGGGGGCTTTTGCGTCTGCTCGCGCCACCATTGCGCGCATCGGATCACTGTGCGGTGGAACCCATTTCGCGTATCCGCTTGAGCGAGAACCGTGCGGCGAGCGTCGACACGGTCGGCGAGAGACGGTCCAGGTACCAAAACACCTTCCACCACGCTGGCACCACAATGATTGCGTCTCCACGCAACACGGCACGAAGGGAGCGCTCGGCGAACTTTTCCGGTGCCAGCGGTCGGGCCGGCTCCCAGAACTTGAGTAATGCCTCGTCGCTGTGGCCGGGCATTATCATCCGTCCGTATTTGCCGCCGGTCAGAATCGGGGTCCGGACCGCGCCCGGACACAGCACCGACACTCGCACGCCGTGGCGCTCAGCCTCCACCCGCAGCGCCCTCGAGAGCCCGACGACGGCGTATTTGGTGGCGGTGTAGCTCACGGAGCCGGGAGCGGCGAGAAGACCAGCCATGGACGCCGTGTTCACGATGTGGCCCGATCGCTGCCCGATCATGACCGGATATACCGCTTGGATGCCGTGCGCCACGCCGCGCAGGTTCACGTCGAACACGTCGTTCCAGTCGTCGAGCGTGTACGAGTCCACCTCGCCGCCTACCCCGATACCGGCATTGTTGAACAGGTAGTCGATCCGGCCGGACTGCTGCACCGCCTCGGCGACGGCTCGCTCGAACGATGGATAGTTGCGCACATCGAGTTCGATCGCGTACGTCTTTGCGCCGCCGCTGTTCAGGCGTTGCGCCAGTTCCTGCGCCGCGTCGAGTTGCCGATCGGCGATCCAGACCTCGGCGCCCCCGTCGGCCAACTTGGTGGCCAGCGCGGCGCCGATGCCGGACGCGCCGCCGGTGACGAATGCGATCTTCCCCGAGAGGCTCACGGCCAGACGGACGCGTAGTTGCGGTAGTTCGCGTCGGGCACGCTGCAGAAGTCCGAAGCCGTGCCGGCGAGCAGAACGTAATACGTTTCGGGGCGGTGGTTTTCGCCGGACGTGGGGTAGCTCCAGCCGTTATTGCACATCGACGTTGCTCCGCCCGCAGCGGCACTGGGCCAATTGGACCTGACGCAGTCGGTCAGCGCGTCGACCTCCGCAGTGGCGCTTTTGGCGATCACCAGCATCGCGCCTCCCCAATGACCGTCGGCCCGACGGTAGGCCCGCGCCCCGAATCCGGCGTTGTCCTTCTGGCAGCCCAGCGCTCGCTGCAGCAACTGGAAGGGCGCCGCGAGCCGGGCGTCGGTAACCCCGGCCGCGGCGTTGATGAACGCGGCCGCGTCCGACCCTTCCACCTCTTGGATCTCGGGATTGTTGCGGCTGGTCAGCTGCAGCGCAATGCGCCCCTGAGAGTCGGCATCACCGCCGCCGATGATCGGTCCGCCGCCGCTGGAAGTCATCGGCGGCAACGTGACGTCGGGATCACCGCCCGCCGTGGGCATCCCGCCCGCGGGGGCCAGGAAAGCGCCCAGGGACAGCCCGCATGCCGCCACACCCACACCGATCCGGTAAGCCATAACTTCCATGTCTATCCCTTCGGCGGCATCAATGAGGGCATTATTCGCCGCGCAGCTTCATTCCGGTAGCTCGGCGGCGCGTTTGATTCGTGTCAGCGTCTCGTGGATGCCCCGATTCATCTGGCGTCCGCGGGGCACGAACATCTCGAGCGTCCTGTTGGCGACCGAGCACCACAGAAACTCGAAGGATTCGGTGAGAGCCGTGCCGCTGGACGAAGGTTTCATCATATAGCGCCAACGGGTTTCGTGCCGGCCGGTGCGGCTGCTGAGGGTGGTGAAGGCGAACTCCCGGCCGCAGTCGGCGACGTCGACCATGGCAGTGCGTTGCCAGCGGTACCCGCGAATTCTGTTGTAGCCCCGAAATCTTGCCCCGGGTTCCGCTTTCGTCGCGCCGTCCAACCACTCGCACCGGTAGCATTCCGGACTCCATTCGCCCATGCGGGTGATGTCGGCGACGAGGTCGTACACCACCCCTGGCGGCGCCGCGATCTCGATACTCGCCCGCCCACTCTGCGGTGTCGGCATTGAAGCTCCTCTCAGCCGATCAGGTGTGGGTAGTCCGCGCGGCGGCCCGGGCTAATTAGCGCGTTGAGCAGGTGGCCGGTCTGCAGCCGGATGTACTCGTCGACGGTGTAGATCGCACCGAAGTGCCAGTGCTTGAGCGCCCACCCGTGCCCCAGCAGGATAATGTCGAAGACGGTGAGATCGACGTCGACGTCGCGAAATACGCCCGCGCCGATGCCGGACTCGATCGCCGCGCGAAGTGGTGTGGCAGTGGCGATTTCGAGTTCCTTGATCTGCGCACGGCCGGCCGGTCCCAGGGTTCGGCTCTCCCGGTAGGTCAGCACCACCGCGTCGAGGTTCTCATCGACGATCTGGATGTAGCGACGGATGCCGGCGGCCAACCGCTCGACGGCGTCGTCGCCCGCGGCGTCCATGACCGGCGCCAGTTGATCGCGGTACACATCCAAAATCTGCACAATCGTGGCGAGCAGCAGGTCTTCTTTGCCGCCAAAGTACTTGTAGATCAAGCCAACACTGACGTTGGCCTCGGCGGCCAGATCCTGCATGGACATTTGGTGGAACCCGGTCTTGCCCATGACCTTGACCGCCGCATCGAGCACCTGCCTGCGCCGTGAGCTGGTCCGGGCCGCGCGCACCGCCTCCTCGACGGGAAGCTGACTGTAGTCGATGGTCATGTTCCGCCTCAGATGCCCAGGTCTTTGGCGATGATCGACTTCATGATCTCGTTGGTTCCGCCGTAAATCGTCTGAATGCGCGCGTCGATGAACGCGCGAGACACCCGGTACTCTCGCATGTAGCCGTACCCGCCGTGCAGTTGCAGGCAGCGGTCAGCCGTACGCAGCTGAAGGTCGGTGGTCCACCATTTCAGTCGCGCGGCTCGTGCTGCGGTCAGTTCACCCACAAGATGCTCGGCGATGCAGTCGTCGAGATACGTTCGGGCGATATCGATCTCGGTAGCCAGCTCGGCGAGCACGAATTGGCTGTTCTGAAAACTCGCAATCGGCGAGCCGAACGCATTCCGTTGCCGGACGTAGTCGAGCGTCTCGGCCAATATGCTCTCGGCAGCGGCCACCGCGCCCACGCCCAGGGCGAGACGCTCCTGCGGCAAGTTCTGCATCAGCTGGTAGAAGCCCCGGCCCTCTTCTTCGAGCAGATTCGCGACGGGCACCCGCATATCGGTAAAGGTGAGCTCGCTGGTGTCCTGGGCATGCAGACCGATCTTCTCCAGATTGCGGCCGCGGATAAAGCCCGGCGTATCCCCGTCCACCACCAGAAGTGACAGCCCCTTGTGGCGATCCGGCGACGTCCGCACCGCGATCACGAACAGATTTCCGCTCTGCCCGTTGGAGATAAACGTCTTGGCGCCGTTGACGATGTAACAGTCGCCGCCACGCACCGCCGTCGTGCGGATCCCGGCCAGGTCGCTGCCGGTGCCGGGTTCGGTCATCGCGATGCCGAGCACGGTCTCGCCGGTCACCACGCCGGGCAGCCACCGTTGTTGCTGTTCGGGTGTCGTCAAATCGGTGAGGTAGGGGAGCACGACGTCGTTCTGCAGATTGAAGGCGATGGTCTCGGCCGCCGCACCGGCCCGCTGCAGTTCGTCGGTGACGATCGCGTTGTAGCGAAAGTCGTTCACTCCCGGGCCGCCGAGCTGCTGCGGCACCGAAAAGCCAAGCAGTCCAAGCTTCCCGGCCTCAAGAAACAGCGATCGGTCCCAGCAGCCTTCCTTCTCCCACCTCTCGTGCGCCGGAATGACCGTCTGCGCCACGAAATCTTTTACCAGTTGCCGGAACTGGTGATGCTCGGGTGTGTACTCCAGCCGCGTCGCCATCGGATAACCCCTGTCAGCGGAAAGCGGCCAAGTCGGTGAAGGCCTGGCCCAGGACGAGCTGGTGCATCTCAGGTGTGCCCTCATACGTCAGTACCGATTCGAGGTTGACCATGTGCCTGATCACGGGGTACTCCAGCGATATCCCATTGCCGCCCAGTATCGTTCGGGCCGCCCGACAGATCTTGATCGCCTCACGGGTGTTGTTGAGCTTGCCGAAGCTGACCTGATCGGGCCGCAGGCCCACACCATCTTTGAGCCTGCCGAGGTGCAGCGACAGCAGCTGACCCTTGTGCAGTTCGACCGCCATGTCGACGAGTTTGGCCTGCGTCAGCTGGAATCCGGCGATCGGACGGCCGAACTGGGTGCGCTGCATCGCGTAGTCGAGCGCGGATTGCCACGCCGACCGCGCCGCGCCCATCGATCCCCAGATGATCCCGTAGCGCGCCTCGGACAGACACGACAGCGGACCCTTGAGGCCGAGCGCCTCTGGCAGCATCGCCTCGGCAGGCAGTCGCACGTCGTCGAGTACCAGCTCACTGGTGATCGACGCCCGCAGCGACAGCTTGTGGTGAATGGTGTTGGCGGCAAAACCCGCAGTATCGGTGGGGACGACGAATCCGCGGATCCCGCCGTCGGTGTCCGCCCACACGATGGCGACATCGGCGACCGAGCCGTTGGTGATCCACATCTTGCGGCCGTTGATGATCCAGTCCGAACCATCCTGTCGCGCCCGGGTTTTCATCGCGGCTGGGTCGGACCCGGCGTCGGGTTCGGTCAGGCCGAAGCACCCGATCAGGTCGCCGGTGGCCATGCCGGGCAGCCACTGCTGCTTCTGCTCCTCGGAGCCGAAATTCCAGATCGCGAACATCGCCAGCGAGCCCTGCACTGAGACCATGGACCGCACCCCGGAGTCGGCGGCCTCCAGTTCTACGCAGGCCAGGCCGTAATGCACTGCCGAAGAGCCGCCGCAACCGTAGCCCTCCAGGTGCATGCCAAGCAGGCCGAGCTCACCGAACTGCTTGGCGAGTTCGCGGACTACCGGAAGGTCGCCGGCCTCGAACCAATCCGCCACATACGGCGTGACATGTTCGGCGCAGAACTTCCTGACGGTTTCGCGCACCGCGATTTCATCGTCTGACAGAGACGCGTCCAGTCCAAGCGGATCGTAGGGGTCGAACGTCGGTGGTGCCTGTGTGCTCATATATAAGCCCGCCCTGTGAATAGGCATTCATTCCCGACGAATGTAAGTTCACCCCGGCGGCGGGGTCAAGGATTCGCGGTAGTCTCGCTGCATGTCATCGCGGCGCGGGCCGGCGTGGCTGAGCGCCGACATCCTTGGTGTGCTGCTGTTCTGCGTGCTGGGGCGCCGCAGTCACGACGAAGGAGTCAACATCAGCGGCATCGCGTCGACCGCATGGCCGTTCCTGTCCGGAACCGTCGTCGGCTGGTTGGCGTCGCGCGCCTGGCGACGGCCCACCGCCGTGGTCCCGACCGGGATGATCGTGTGGCTGTGCACTGTTGTTGTCGGCATGCTGTTGCGCAAGGCCAGTTCGGCGGGGGTGGCGGCGAGCTTCGTCGTGGTGGCCTCGTGCGTCACCGCCGTGCTGCTGCTTGGTTGGCGAGCGGGCGCTGAGGTTGTCGTACGACGCCGGTCGGACAGCTGACGGGGCCAGCTGGTGCGGACAGACAACGACACGTGGGGTCCGACAACCGGTGTCGGAATGACGGCGACCTTCGGCGCGGCCGCCAGAGCGGTGGCCAGCAACAAAGGCCTGATCCAGGATCCGTTCGCGGAGCCGTTGGTCCGCGCCGTCGGGGTGAAGTACTTCATCCGATTGGTCGAGAACCAGGTCTACGCCGACGACGGCGACGGCAACGCCCGCATGACCGGCCTGATGAACGTCCTGGTGGCCCACACCCGGTTCGTGGACCAATTCCTCGCCGCCGCAGGCAGGGCCGGCATTCGACAAGTGGTGATCCTGGCCGCCGGTCTTGACACTCGTCCGTATCGGCTGTGGTGGCCGCCCGGGACCACGGTGTATGAGGTCGATCAGCCGGAAGTCGTCGACTTCAAGACCGAGGTGCTACGCGGGTTGGGCGCCAAGGTGACCGCGAACCGGTGCGCGGTCGGCGTCGATCTGCGTCAGGACTGGCTGGCGGCGCTACAGCGGGTCGGTTTCGACAGTGCGCAACGCACGGTGTGGATTGCCGAGCAGCTACTGGTGGGGTATCTGCCGCCCGACGGACAGGATCGGTTGCTGAGCGATATCACGGCGGTGAGCATTCCCGGCAGCCGGCTGGCGGCCGATCACACGCCCACCTGGACGCCGTTGCAGATGGAGGAGGGGCGGAGCTTTGTCGACCTCTGGCGGCAGGACGGCCTGGAAGTCGACTTGGCCATGCTGACCTACCCGGGCGAATACAACCATGTCCCAGAGTATTTGGCGTCTCACGGATGGCAGACGACCGAGCGGACCGTCGTCGAAATGCGCGCCGCCATCGGGATGCCGACTCGCCGTCCCATCCGGCGCCGTGACCTGGCGGTCATACCCAGGTATGTCACGGCAGTGCGGGTTTAGAGCGGGTTTGGCTATGTATCCAGCCAGCCAGTCCACCCCGGGTGATCAGCTCACTTTTGTGTCCGCCGACCTGGACGACCCAGTGGCACAGCCCTTATTGACGGAACTGGCCGTCGAGTACGCGGAGCGCTACGGCGGCACGTCGCAAACGTATCTGGACTGGATGCGCGGCGGCCCGGCCGATGAGTTCGTGCCACCTGACGGCGGGATGCTGATCGGTCTTCTGGACGGACGCCCGGTCACCGGTGGCGCGTTCTGCAGATTCGACGCCCACACCGCTGAGCTCAAGCGGGTCTGGACGCATCGCGAGTATCGGCGCCGAAAATATGCGATGGCGTTGTTGGCCGAGCTGGAGGGCGAGATCGCGGTCCGCGGCTACCGGAAGATCTACCTGATAACCGGCGATCGCCAGCCCGAAGCCGAGAAGCTGTATCAGACCGCCGGATACGTCCGTCTCGCCAAGCCGCTGCCTTCCCGGGGGCCGGTCCTGCCCATCGCGTTTGAAAAAGGCCTGGCATGACCGCCGAGTTGCATCTGGGTGTCGCGCTGGACGGATACGGCTGGGACCCACAGGCCTGGCGGGTCACAGGTGGCGACCGCTCGTCGGTGCTCAGCGGACCGTACTGGGCCGAACTCGCGGCCACCGCCGAGCGTGGACTGCTCGATTTCCTCACCATCGATGACACCCTGATGCCTCAACCCGGTCGCCGTGAGCGGATCGATCCACGGCGGCTGGCCGGTCGCCCCGACGCCGTGTTGGTGGCGGCTCGCATCGCACCGGCGACCCGCCATATCGGATTGATCCCGGTGGCCACCGTCACCCACACCGAGCCGTTCCACGTCTCGAAAGCCATTGCCACCCTTGACTATGTGTCGCATGGCCGCGCAGGCTGGCAGGCCCGGGTCAGCGTGACCGCTCACGAGGCGGCGTTGTTCGGCCGCCGGGAGGTATCCGAGATCGCCTTGTTCGGCGCGGCTTTCGAAGAGGCAAGAGACCACGTCGAGGTGGTGCGGCGGTTATGGGACAGTTGGGAGGAAGACGCGCTGATCCGCGATGTGGCCACCGGGCGCTACGTCGACCGCGACAAACTGCACTACATCGACTTCACCGGAAAGTACTTCAGCGTCAAGGGGCCGTCGATCACACCACGGCCGCCGCAGGGCCAGCCGGTGGTGGCGGCGCTGGCCCATGCCGGCCCGGTCTACGAATTCGCCGCCGTCAGCGCCGATGTCGTCTTCATTACGCCCACTGATGATTCCTCGCTGCACGGCATTCTCGACGAGGTGCGTGCTGCGGGCGGCGGTCACTTGAAAGTCTTTGCCGACGTGGTGGTCTCCTTCAGCGGAGATGCCGACTTTCGCTCCGATGCACTGGTGTTCAGCGGCAGCGCAACGGATTTGGCGGACATGCTGTTGGATTGGCAGCGGATCGGCATCGACGGCGCGCGGCTGCGCCCAGCGGTCAATGCCACCGATCTCCCGGTGATCGTCGACGAGGTGGTGCCGCTGCTGCAGCGGGCCGGACGGCTCCGCACGACCTATCGGGACGGCGAAACCTTGCGGGAACGGCTCGGCCTGCCGATAGCACCTAACCGATACGCGGGGGTGAACCGGTGATCCCGCTGTCGATTCTGGATCTGGCGCCGATCAGCGCGGGCAGCGATGCCGCGACGGCCCTGCGCAACACCATCGACCTGGCGCAGCGTGCCGAAGGGTGGGGTTTCCGTCGATTCTGGATCGCCGAGCATCATTTCGTCGGAGTCGCCAGCTCGTCGCCGGCGGTGCTGGTCGGGCAAATCGCGGCTGCTACCAACAAGATTCGGGTGGGCTCGGCTGCCGTCCAGCTGAGTCACACCACGGCCGCCGCGGTGGTCGAAAGTTTCGGGATGCTGGAAGCCTTCTATCCGGGCCGCATCGACTTGGGTGTCGGACGAGGGCAGCGACGCGACACCGGGTTCAAGCCCAAGCCGCCGTCGGCCACGTCGCGTCCCCCGCGGCGATGGCACGAGGTCGACGGTGTAGTGATTCCGCTGCCGTTCGATCTGCGCGGACTCCTCGACAAGGAGCGGGTGCAGGCGACCATGGGGATCTTGCAACAACCCGAGGCGGTGGCGCCCGACTTCGCCGATCAGCTCGGCGACATCATCGCGATGCTCGAAGGCACTTACGAGGTCGAGGGTTTCGACGTGCACGCGGTGCCGGGGGAGCGATCCGGGCTGAAGCCGTGGGTCTTTGGCAGCACCAGGGGGCAAAGTGCAAGGGTGGCAGGTGCCCGCGGGTTGCCATTCGTCGCGAGCTATCACATCACGCCGGCGACCGCGTTGGAAGCCATTGAGGCGTACCGTAGTTCCTTCGTCCCGTCGGCCGCCCTGGAGCGGCCATACATCGTGGTCTCTGCCGACATCGTCGTTGCCGACGACAGTGCCACCGCCAGGGAGCTGGCCGCCGGATATGGGCAGTGGGTTTACTCCATCCGGACCGGGGTTGGGGCCGTGCCCTATCCGGCTCCCGACGACTGCCCACCGCTCACCGACGAACAACTGCCGGTGGTCAAAGACCGGCTCGAAACGCAATTCGTCGGCAATCCGGATGAAGTAGCAGAACGGCTATCGGCGTTGCAACGCCTTACCGACGCCGACGAGCTCGTCGTCACCTCGGTGACCCACCGTCACGAAGACCGGCTGCGTTCCCATGAGCTGATCGCGCAGCGATGGGGTCTGAGCCCGTGAGTCGCAAGCCGATTCATCTGGCGGCCCATTTTCCGGGTGTCAACAACACCACCGTGTGGACGGATCCCGCCGCGGGGAGCCAGATCGAATTCGACTCGTTCGTGCACCTCGCCCGCACCGCCGAACGCGGACTGTTCGACTTCTTCTTCCTGGCCGAAGGGCTGCGACTGCGCGAGCATCGCGGACGGATCTACGACCTCGACGTGGTGGGCCGGCCAGACACTTTCACCGTGCTGGCGGCGCTGGCCGGAGTTACCGACCGGATCGGCCTCACCGGCACCATCAACACCACCTTCAACGAACCGTTCGAAGTGGCAAGGCAATTCGCCACGCTAGATCATCTGTCCGGCGGCCGGGCCGGCTGGAACATCGTCACCTCGTCGGATGCGTTCACGGGGGCAAACTTTCGGCGCGGCGGTTTTCTCGACCATGCCGACCGATACCAGCGGGCCGAGGAGTTTCTCACGGTGGCCCGCGGGTTTTGGGACAGCTGGGAACCCGGCGCGGTGCTGGCCGATGTCGAAAATGGGGTCTACGTCGACCCGGATCGCATTCGGAGTGTCGAGCATTCGGGTCCTCAGTTCGACGTGCGCGGGTTCGCGACGCTACCGGCGGGGCCGCAGGGCCATCCGGTGCTGTTACAGGCGGGCGACTCTCCGGAGGGCCGGGCTTTTGGCGCCCGGCACGCCGACGCGTTGTTCACGCTGCACGGGTCGCTTCAAGACGGTCAGCGCTACTACGCCGACGTCAAGGGCCGAGCGGAGTCCTACGGTCGAGACCCCAACCAGCTCAAGGTTTTTCCGGCTGCGACGTTCGTCATCGGCGACACCGCCGAGGATGCGCAGGACAAGGCACGGCACATCCGCTATCAACAGGTCAGCGGCGCAACGGCGATCGCGATGCTCGAGCAGGTGTGGGGTCGCGACCTGTCGGGCTACGACCCTGATGGGCCACTACCCGACGTCGACCCGGTGGTCGACAGCAACATAACCCAGGGCCGCGTTCGACACGGCGACCCCGTTGCGGTGGCCCGCCGCTACCGCGAACGCGCCCAAGCGGAGAACCTGTCGATCCGGGAATTGGTCATCGCCGTCACCAGCAGACAGCAGTTCGTCGGGACCGCCGCGCAGATCGCCGACGAGATCGACCGCTACGTCCAGGCCGATGCCTGCGACGGGTTCATCCTGGTGCCGCACCTGACGCCGCACGGCCTGGACGAGTTCGTCGACCGGGTGGTGCCGTTGCTCCAGGAGCGTGGCGCGTTTCGCACTGCCTATACCGGTGACACGCTGCGGGAGCATCTGCGGCTCGACGGCGAATAGCCGCCGAAGGCGTTGGGTGTGCATTGACGGCTTCGCGTGTGCATCTACGGCGTTCGGTGTGAATTCATGGCGTTCGCTGTGAACGTGGGGCGTGGATCGGGGCTTGGATTACGCCCAGGCTGCACGCGCAACGCCCAGGTTTCACGCTCGAAGCCCAGGCTTCACACGCAAGCTTGGATTCAGCTGGCCAGCGCGGTCGCGGCCTCGGTGGCCTCGCGGATCGGGCCGCGCCACACGTCGCCGTGACCGGGCAGCAGTATCTCGGTTTCCACCAGCGCCAGCGCGTCCAGGCTGCGCAGACAGCTTTGCTGGCTGTGGCTGAACACTGCCGGTAGCAGCTGCGGCCCAGGGCGCCTCAGCAAAGGATGGCCGGTGATCAGCGCGTCGCCGCTGACCAGTACGCCGTCGACCAGATACGAGCAATGCCCACTGGTGTGCCCCGGGGTGAAAATCGGCATCGGGTGGCCGGGCAGCCCCGCCGAAGTCTCGGCGGTGAGTGGGAGGGCGGTCGGTATGCCGTCGCGGATCAGACCGCCATTGCGAACCACATGAATACCCCACTTCGCCCACCGGGGTCGCCATATACGTAGCGCGATGTCGAAAACCGACACCTGCTCGAGGTACTCCCGCTTGGCGTGACCCACCTCGTCGGCATGGCAGTACACCGGTGTGCGGTATTGGTTGGCGAACCAGATCGCCGAGCCCAGGTGGTCGATGTGCGCATGGGTCAGCAGGATTGCGCGCACGTCGCTGGGGTCGTGGCCGAGTTTGCGCAACGAGTCCAGCACGTCTTGGCGGTCGCCGGGATAGCCGGCGTCGATCAGCATTACGCCGGTGCCGTCGCGGACCAGCACCCAATTGACCGCGCTGCCCCGGACGAAATGCACGAGGTCGGTGACCTGGAACAGAGTCGGCGCCTTGAACCGATCGGCCATGCCCGAGAGTCTAAGTTCGTCGGCGGCGACCCGCTGCGCCCGGCTCCGATCACCACAGGAGTAGAAAGAATGGGTGGCTGAACTGAAACTTGGATACAAGGCATCTGCTGAGCAATTCGCACCGCGCGAGCTCGTCGAACTCGCGGTAGCGGCCGAAGCTCACGGCATGGACAGCGCGACCGTCAGCGACCACTTCCAACCGTGGCGGCACAAGGGCGGACATGCTCCGTTCTCGTTGGCGTGGATGACCGCCGTCGGCGAGCGTACCGAGCGGATCGTGCTCGGAACCTCGGTGCTCACGCCCACTTTTCGTTACAACCCGGCCGTCATCGCGCAGGCCTTTGCGACCATGAGCTGCCTATACCCGAACCGGGTGTTTCTCGGCGTGGGCACCGGGGAGGCGCTGAACGAGATCGCCACCGGGTATGAGGGCGCCTGGCCGGAGTTCAAGGAGCGGTTCGCCCGCCTGCGCGAATCGGTGCGGCTGATGCGGGAGCTGTGGCGCGGCGACCGCGTCGACTTCGACGGCGAGTACTACCGCCTCAAAGGCGCGTCGATCTACGACGTCCCCGAGGGCGGAGTGCCCGTGTACATCGCGGCGGGTGGTCCGGCGGTGGCCAAATACGCCGGACGCGCCGGCGACGGGTTCATCTGCACCTCCGGCAAGGGCGAGGAGCTGTATACCGAAAAGCTGATTCCCGCTGTCTCAGAAGGGGCTGTGGGCGCGGGCCGATCTGTGGACGACATCGACAAGATGATCGAAATCAAGATCTCCTACGACCCCGATCCCGAGCTGGCCCTGAACAACACCCGATTCTGGGCGCCGCTGTCGCTGACGGCCGAGCAGAAGCACAGCATCGACGACCCGATCGAGATGGAAAAGGCCGCCGACGCGCTGCCGATCGAGCAGATCGCCAAGCGTTGGATCGTGGCATCTGACCCCGACGAGGCGGTCGAAAAGGTCGGTCAATACGTGACGTGGGGCCTCAACCACCTGGTCTTCCACGCGCCCGGTCATGACCAGCGCCGGTTCTTGGAGCTGTTCCAGAAAGACTTGGCGCCCAGGCTGCGGCGGCTGGGCTGAACGACAGGTGCCCAGCTCTGGGATCTACATCGCCGCAACCGAACCCGCGTGCGGCAAGTCGACGATCGCACTGGGGATTCTGCACCAGCTGACCGCGACTGTCGCCAAAGTCGGTGTCTTCCGGCCCATTACGCGAGCGGGCGAGGACCGCGACTACGTCTTGGAACTGCTGTTGGCGCACACGTCCGCGGGCCTGTCGTATGAACAGTGCGTCGGCGTTACCTACGCGGAACTGCACGCCGACAGCGACGCCGCGATCGTCAGCATCGTCGACTCGTATCATGCTATGGCGCAGCACTGTGATGCGGTGGTGATCGTCGGCAGCGACTACACCGACGTGACGAGCCCGGCAGAGCTTTCGTTCAACGCCCGGATCGCAGTCAACCTCGGTGCGCCAGTGCTACTGGCGGTAAGCGGCAGAGGCCGCAGCGCCGACGAGGTCGCCGCCGTCGTCGGGGTCTGTCTGGGCGAGTTGGCCGCGCGGCGCGCCCATACCGCCGCGGTGGTGGCCAACCGTTGCGACCCGACGCAGTTGGACGCCGTAGCAAAGGCATTGGCCGCCTTCGCCCCATGCAGCTATGTGCTGCCCGAAGAGCCGCTCCTCTCGGCGCCGACGGTGGCCGATCTGGAGCAGGCCGTGAACGGGACGCCGGTCAGCGGTGACGCCGAGCTGCGTGACCGTGAGGTGATGGGCGTGATGGTCGCCGGGATGACCGCCGACCACGTGCTGGAAAGGCTGCGTGACGGGATCGCGGTCATCACCCCGGGCGACCGCTCAGACGTCGTGCTTGCCGTCACCAGCGCGCATGCGGCGCAAGGATTTCCGACGCTGTCCTGCATCATTCTCAACGGCGGCTTCGAGCTGCACCCGTCGATCGCGGCATTGGTTTCCGGGCTGCGACTGAGGTTGCCGATCATCGCGACCACGCTGGGTACCTACGACACGGCCAGCGCTGCCGCCTCGGCTCGCGGGCGGGTCACGGCAAGCTCGCAGCGCAAGATCGACACCGCGCTGCAGTTGATGGAACGGCACGTCGACATCGCGGACCTGTTGGCACAACTCGCAATTCCGATCCCGACGGTCACCACGCCGCAGATGTTCACCTACCGGCTGACCCAGCAGGCTCGTTCGGACCGCAAGCACATCGTTCTGCCCGAAGGCGACGACGATCGCATCCTCAAGTCGGCCGGACGAGTCCTGCAACGCGGTGTCGCTGACCTGACCATCTTGGGCGACGAGGATCAAATCCGGTTGCGCGCAGCAGAACTCGGGGTCGACTTGAGCAACGTGAAGGTCGCCAACCCGGCCGCCAGTGAGTTGCGTGACAAGTTTGCCGACCAGTACGCGGAATTACGCAAGGTAAAAGGCGTCACCGTTGAACAGGCACGCGAGATCATGCGTGACGTCTCGTATTTCGGCACCATGCTGGTGTACAACGGCATGGTCGACGGCATGGTGTCCGGTGCGGCGCATACCACCGCGCATACGGTCCGTCCAGCGTTCGAGATCATCAGGACCGTTCCCGACGTCTCCACCGTGTCCAGTATTTTCCTGATGTGTCTGCCCGATCGGGTGCTAGCGTACGGCGATTGCGCAATCGTCCCGAACCCGACTCCAGAGCAGCTCGCCGACATCGCCATCTCTTCGGCGCGCACTGCCGCGCAGTTCGGCATCGAGCCGCGCGTGGCCATGCTGTCGTATTCCACCGGCGAATCGGGTACCGGCGCGGATGTCGACAAGGTCAGGGAGGCAACGCAGTTGGTGCGGTCGCGGGATCCGCAGCTGCCGGTCGAGGGGCCCATTCAGTACGACGCCGCGGTCGAACCGTCGGTCGCGGCAACCAAGATGCGTGATTCGCCGGTGGCCGGTCACGCGACGGTGCTGATATTCCCCGATCTGAACACCGGCAACAACACCTATAAGGCGGTGCAGCGGACCGCTGGGGCGATCGCGATTGGGCCGGTACTGCAAGGCTTGCGTAAGCCGGTGAACGACCTGTCGAGGGGTGCCCTGGTCGAGGACATCGTCAACACCGTTGCCATTACTGCGATTCAGGCGCAGGGTGTTCATGGCTGACCGTTTGGTGCTGGTGATCAACTCCGGCTCGTCGTCGCTGAAGTACCAACTGGTCGAGCCTGACTCGGGCACATCACGCGCCGGCGGCTTGGTGGAGCGGATCGGCGAAGAATCGTCACCCGTTGCCGATCACGACGCGGCACTGCGCCGCGCGTTCGACGAGCTGACCGATGCCGGATACGATTTGAAAGCCGTCGGCCTGGCAGCGGTCGGGCATCGAGTAGTGCACGGCGGCAAGCGGTTTTATCGGCCGACGCTGCTGGACGACACGGTGATCGCCGAACTCGGCGAGCTGTCGGAACTGGCACCGCTGCACAATCCCCCCGCGATCAAGGGAATCGAGGTGGCGCGGAAGTTGCTGCCCGATATTCCGCATATCGCGGTGTTCGACACGGCATTCTTCCACGACCTGCCGCCCGCGGCCGCTACCTACGCCATCGACCGGGAATTGGCGGAGCGATGGGACATCCGCCGCTACGGATTCCACGGCACGTCGCACGAGTATGTCAGCCAGCAGGCCGCAGCCTTCCTCAGCAGGCCGTTGGACAGCGTGAATCAGATTGTGCTGCATCTGGGTAACGGTGCGTCGGCTTCGGCTGTGGTGGGTGGGCGGCCGGTCGAAACATCAATGGGCTTAACGCCGTTGGAAGGCTTGGTGATGGGCACCCGCAGCGGTGACATCGACGCGGGTGTTTACAGCTACCTGTGGCGCACCGCGAAGATGGGCGTGGACGAGATCGAGTCGATGCTGAACAAGCGGTCCGGTGTGTTGGGGCTTTGCGGAGAGCGGGACTTTCGACGGCTGCACAAGATGATCGAATCTGGCGACAATGCAGCGCAATTGGCGTATGACGTGTTTATCCATCGTTTGCGCAAGTACGTCGGGGCTTATCTTGCGGTGTTGGGGCATACCGATGTAATCAGCTTCACCGCGGGCATCGGCGAAAATGCTGCCGCGGTGCGTTGGGATGCGCTGGCTGGCCTAGAGGAACTCGGCATCGTGTTGGATGAGGACCGCAATCTAAGCTCGGAGCGCGGTGCGCGCCGCATCTCGCACGACGACTCACGGATCGCCGTGCTGGTTGTCCCGACCAACGAAGAGCTGGCCATCGCCCGCGACTGTGTCCAGCTGCTGTCTCTGTAGGCGGTCGAATGCGCTTGTCGTTCACTGCTTCGTGGCGACGAACGTTCCTTGGCAAGGACCCCAATCGGCTACGCCGTCGTGGATGACGGTGCGGCCGCCTTCGGTGGCGAAGACACCCCGTGTCGTTAGCTTGCCGTCGGTGACCACGAACGATCCATCGACGTTCAAGGGGCCCGTCCCACCAAAGAAGGTCAGGGTGTTGCCTTGATGAGTGTCGGCGCGGACAGGTTTGTCAGGCACAGCACGCATTGCATCGATCCCATAACAGGTGTAGACGAGGAAGTGAACCAAGTAGGTGCCGTCAATCGTCGATTGGGGCCCTTGTCCGGTAGTGGGCGTAGCCGGTGCGCCTTGGGGTGGCGGGACAGGCCCGGTGTGCGCGGTGTCGCGAGCGCCGGTGGTTCCGGCGGGCCGGTTGAAGGGTTTCCCGGTGACGACGTCGACGAGCACGAAGTTCGTGATGCCCGCCTTACCGGGTTGGACCGCGGCCAGGGCGTCGGGGTTGTACCCGGCCCATTGTGTGCCGACGGGTTTCGGATCGCCCGTCAGTGGGGCCGGGGCGGTCAGCGGGTTGCCGCAATAGCAACGTGCCCGCGGTACGCCGTGGGTGTCGACGAAAACTGCCGTGCCCGTTTGGAAGACCGATTGCAGCGTGGTGGGATGTGTTCCGTCGAACCCGTGGTTGGTGACCCGGGTGTCCAGCCGCAGCACGGTGGGCGTCAGTTCGCGCAGGTAGGTGGGGATGTCGGCGGCGGCAAGCGGGTGTCCGCCGCTCCAGTACAGCGAAGGGTCGGTATTGAGGGCCTCGACAAACGCACTGGCCTGGGCAGGGTGGCTTCCGAGAAAGTCGATCATCTTGTCGCGATCGCATTCGGCGTTGTTCATGGTGCCGCCGTAGAGGCCGTCGCGGTCACCGGGCAGCGGCTGGGTGGTCACGGGCCCGTTGCCATGGGGCTGCAGGGTGGGCGGAGGTTGGGTATTGGCCGGCGGAGCCGAAGCCGCGGGGGGCATGAATGCGTTGGCCCCGGGATCAGTGGCCGCGGTGAGTACCAACTCAGTAGTCGGCTTGGGCGACAGGACATTATGCAGCAGCAGGGCGGCGCCTGCGACCACGACGACGAGGACCACCGCCGCCGCGATCAACCATTTGCGCTTTGATCGGGTCGGCGTTGGCGCTGCGCCCGAGTGCACGGGTAGAACCTGCGGGTGCGGTGGGGTGGGAGCTGCTCCGGTCGAGGCTCCATTGAGCGCCCGTCGCGCGGCAGCCGCCAGCTCACCGGCGCTCTGATAGCGCTGGTCGGGCTTCTTGGCCATGCCGGTCGCGATGACCCCATCAAATCCCTGCGGGATGGCGGGATTGGAGTCGGTGGGTTTAGGGGGATCCAGAGTCAGGTGCGCGACGACCTGTTGTTCCATGCTGTCCCCACCGAAAGGTTGGGCACCAGTCAGGCATTCGTACAGCACACATGCCAGCGCGTAGACATCGGAGCGGGCGTCACCGCCACCGGATTCCAGGCGCTCAGGGGACATGTAGGCAAACGTGCCCACGATGGAGCCGGTCTGAGTCAACTTGGTGGCCGCGGCGTCGTGGGCGATGCCGAAATCGATCAGGTACACGAAGTCTTTGCGGGTGACCAATGCGTTGGAGGGCTTGACATCGCGGTGCACCAGTCCGGCTTCGTGAGCGGCATCCAGCGCGGCGGCCAGTTGCTCGATCACCTGCACGGCCCGCTGCGGGCTCATGGCGCCGTCACGCTGCAGCAGCGTGTGCACGTCGACGCCTTCGATGATCGGCATCACTAGATACAGGCGCCCGTCGATTTCGCCGGTGTCATGAATCGGGATGATGTGCGGTTCATTCAGCCGGGCCGCGATGTGGGCTTCGCGACGAAAACGTTCCCGGTAGCCGGGTTCGGCGCCCAACTCGGGCGGCAGCACCTTGACCGCTACATCGCGTTCGATTTCGGTGTCATGGGCTTTGTACACCTTGCCCATGCCGCCCTCGCCGATCAGCGACAGCAGCCGATAGCGGCCGAACACCACCTCATCCATGGGCCAGCCTTTCGGACGAGCCAACGAGCATCGATAGGTGTCCGGATTCTATCCCGCCTATGAGTTACACATTTGCTTCTTCGGATTTCTATGTGCGCGAGATTGGCGTCGCAGACCTACAGGAAGCCGAGCGCGGTCCGGCCGGCTCCGACGGACGGCGTCGGATCCGTCCCGACAGTGCGCGACAAGAGCTCGTAGTAGATATCGCGAAAGTCGGTGCTGTACTTCAGATCTCCATGGTCGAGGTCGGTGAGGCTCGGTTCGTCGCCGTAGAAGCCGCCCTTGACGGGCACGCCCGCCACGAAGACCGGCCCGGCGGTACCGTGGTCGGTGCCCTGCGACGCATTAGCCCTGACCCTGCGCCCGAATTCCGAATACGCCATCAGTACAACGTTCTTGCCGCATGGATCCCCAGCCATCTCCTGCAGGAACTTGGTCACGGCCTCGTCGAGAGTGTGCAGCAGACGCTGCTGGACTATGCGCTCGACTGCGTGTGTGTCGAACCCGCCGAGCTGCACGGTGTAAACCCGCGTCGGGACTCTGGCCCGCACGGCGGCGGCCACCATGCTGAGTTGGGCAACTAGCGAATCGTGCTCGCTGGCAGTCGTTTTGATCGATGCGAACGACTTGTTGGTGGTACGTGCGGCGCGGTAGGCCTTACGCACCGCGGCCATGGCGGGGGTGTCACCTGGGTCCTCGGTACCCAGCGCCGCCATGATCGAATCGAATCTGTTGGCCTGGCGCTCGGGCACGTGCGCTGTGGAAAGAGCTGCTGCCGTGTGCTTTTCGCCGACCGCGAGGGTGGGCAGGACCGGGCCGATGTTGACCGCGCGCAGTGGATCGTCGCCAGTGGCGTCGAGCCAGCGGCCGATCCAGCCGCTGGAGACGGGCTGGGCCGGTGACGCCGTCTGCCAGATGTCCATGGACCGGAAGTGGCTGTGATCGGGTTTGGGATAGCCGGCGCCGCGCACGATGGCCAGCTGCCGCTGGTTCCACAGTTGGGCCAGACCGCGCATTGCCGGGTTGAGTCCGAGCTGTGCGTCGAGATGCAAAACATCGCCCGGGGCATAGGCAAGCTCCGGACGTGCGTCGTGATAAGCGTTGTCGGCGTAGGGGATCAGGGTGTTGATTCCGTCGTTTCCCCCGTAGAGCGTGACGATCACCAGTACGCCGGCGTCGTCGGGCAGCGGCCGTTCTTGGGCTGCTCGCAACAAGTCGGACCAATTGACCGCCACGGCCCCAGACAGCAGGCCGGCTGCGCCGACGCCCGCGCTGGCGATCAGGAATCTGCGTCGATTGAGTTCAGCCGTCATGACGTCAGGTACTCCGGTGTATTGACGGCGGCCACGACAAGTTGCTGCGGCTTATGCACTAGCGGTTTGAGCGCCTCGACGGTCCGGTCCGACCAAGCGCCGACACCGATCACATAGCCGACCGCGTCGATCCGATCGGCTGCGGCGGCACTTTCGACACGGGACAGGTCGGCGCTGCGAGCCAATTGGGTCACGGCGCGCAGCCGCGCCTGGGCGCTTGCGGTGGACAGCCAGACCTCGCCGTGCGGCCAGCCGCCGACGCTCGGCGGGTAGAACGGGCGCTGTCCCAGCGCTCTCAACGTCGCCTCGACCGTCTTGACGTGGACGGGGTTGTCGAGCGAAACCCGCAACGCGCGGACCACGCCGACCAGCCATTCGATCGGGGTGTTCACGACCGTGTTCCTGCCAGTAGTGAACTCGTCGTCGGTGAGGATCGCTCGGGTCAGCGCGCGCAGGTTGCGGCCCGGCCCGTAGGCGGAGACCAGCCGGTCGAGCAGTTGCGCAGACGGCGGTTCGTCGGACGCCAACTGTTGCCACAGCCGTCCCGCGACATATTCGGCCGACTTCGGTTGAGCCAGGACGGCATCGCAGAACCCCGCGGCATCGAAATTGCCGGTGCGGCCGAACAGCGTCTTGGCCGTGGAGTCATGGCGTTTGGGGCTCACCGAGGTTCGGCCGTCGAGGCTGATAGTCCATCCGGTCAGTGCTCGCGCGCCGGCGCGCACGTCGTCCTCGGTGTAGCCGTTGCCGTGGCCCAGTGCGAACAGTTCCATGAATTCCCGAGCGAGGTTTTCATTGGGCGCCTTGGCGGTATTGGTCTGCCCGTCGAGCCAGCGCAACATCGCGGCGTCGGTCAGCATGCTGTACGCCAGGCTTCGGAAATCGCCCAGCGAAAGGGTGCGCAGCTTCTGATTCTGCGCGGCCATGTAAGCCACCAACCGGACCTTCTGCGCGGAAGTGGCAAAGTGGTTGTGCCACAACAGGGTCAGCTTTTCGTGGAACGGCTGCTGGACGGCGACCATGCGCCGCAGCCACCAGGCCGACAGCGTGCCGCTCTGCAGGGCAAGTTTGCGGCCGAACTCTTTGCGGGCCGCGGGGGTTGCCCGCTTGCCCGGTTGGCTGGGCTGGGTCAGTGCGGGTATCGGGGTGGCGACCGCGCCGCGGTCGGCGTCGGGGTTCGCGCTCAACATGGCGTCGACGTAAGACGGCCAGTCCGCTGCGACCACCGCGTCGACCTCGGGGCCTGTCGCTCCGAACCCCGCTCGTCGCAGCACGCGGGCCGTGGCGATCCACCGCGCCGACTGTCCGCCCATGCTTTGAGTGTGCACATCAATCTTTGAATTAGCTGTGGATAGGCGAATACATTTGCTGCGGGTTTCGTGCGATTCTGCCCGGCGTGCAGGAACCATTCATCGGCAGTGAGGCGCTGGAGCGTGGCGTCTTGGGCCGCCATCAATTGCGTACGCGATACCGCGCTTTGTTGCCCAACGTCTACCTGTCGGCACAGGGGCAACCGTCCCTCGAACAGCGCATCGCCGCCGCTTGGTTATGGTCGCGAGGCAGGGCGACCGTCGCAGGTGCGGCCGCTGCAGCACTACATGGCACCAAGTGGATTCCGAATGAAGTCCCAGTTGAGTTGATTTGCGTCAACTCCCGGCCGCCGCGAGGTGTCCTGACGCGGCGTTGCTTGCTGTTGGATGGCGAAGCGCAGCTGATGGACGGCCGGTCGGTCACCACGCCAGAGCGCACTGCCTTCGATATCGGCCGGCGCGGAGCCATCCACTCGGCAGTTGCCCGGTTGGATGCATTGGCGGCCACAACGGGTTTCAAGGTCGAGGACGTTCTTCAGGTTGCGCGAGGCCACCCCCGTTCGCCCGGCTTGCGGCGGTTGGAGACCGCGCTCGAGCTCATCGACGCCGGCGCACAATCTCCCAGGGAGAGCTACCTTCGGCTGCTCCTCATCGAAGCCGGATTCCCGCGGCCGCAGACCCAGATACCGGTGTTCGGTGGGGACGGTGTTCCAGTCGCTTACATCGACTTGGGCTGGGAGGAGTACATGGTCGGCGTCGAATATGAAGGTCAACAACATCAGACTGACCGGGGGCGGTATGTCGAGGACATTCAGCGGCTGGAGATGCTCGAGCAGATGGGATGGCTCATCGTCCGGGTCGTCGCCGAGAATCACCGCCCCGATATCGTGCGCCGAGTTCGAGTGGCCTTGCTTGAACGGGGTTGGAGTGGCAGCTAAGGGCCGTCGAGTGTGAGCGTACGGATTTGGTTGTGAGACTACGGCTTTGGGTGTGCATGTAGGGCGGGATTCAGAGCAGGTCGCCGCCCAGGATTCACGCCCAACGCCGACGATTCACGGGCCAAGGTCCCCGGGATCGGGCGTGAGTGTACGGCTTTCGTTGTGAAGCTACGGCTTTCGGTGTGCACGTAGGGCGGGATTCAGAGCAGATCGCCGCCGAGGCTTCACGCTCAACGCCGACGATTCACGCTCAACGCCGACGATTCACGGCCAAAGCCGACGATTCACGTCCCCGGGATCGGGCGTGAGTGTACGGCTTTCGTTGTGAAGCTACGGCTTTCGGTGTGCATGTAGGGCGGGATTCAGAGCAGATCGCCGCCCAGGTTTCACGCTCAACGCCGACGCTTCACGCCCAACGCCGACGATTCACGCGCAAACCCGAGCCGCAAACGCAACGCCGAACCCGTGCCGCAAACCCGAGCCGCAAACCCAACGCCGAACCCGAGCCGCAAAACCCAACGCCGACGCCCAAGCCCACTAGAAAGTGCTAGTGGGCCGCACCCGGTTCGCCATGTCGACCAGTGTGTAGCGGTGCCGCTGCGTCGGCGCCACCCTGGCCAGGCTGCGCAGCGACGCCTCGACGCCCAATCGCAGACCGTGGTCGGTGAACGGGAAGCCGAGGATGTGGTTGGTGCTGGCCTCATTGTCCTGCAGCCAGTCCATCGCGCCGCCCAGCACCAGCGCACGGATCTGCAGCACGCGCGGTTCGGTCGACGGCAGCGCTTCCACGCGGCGCGCGGCGTCGCGGATCTGGTCCTCGGAGATCTCGCTCGTCGACCGTCCGGACAGCAGCGTCACCGCACTAGTCAGCCGTGCGGTGGTGAAATGCCTTGAGGTAGCTGGTACTTCGTCGAGGGTACGCACCGCGCCGGCCCGATCCCCTTCGGCCGAAAGAGTTCTGGCCAATCCGAAGGCCGCCGATATCACGCCGTCGTCGGTACCCCACACCGTTTGGTAGAACTTGCGTTCGTCCGTGTAGCCGGCCAGCTCTGCGGTGGCGGCCAGCGCCAGTTTTGGCGCCAGCTCGCCGGGGAAGGTGTCCAGCACCTCCGTGAAATGTTTGATCGCCGAGTCGTAATCCCCGGTGAGCAGTTGCGCGACCGCCCGATACCAGACCAGCCGCCACCGCCAGCCCACACGCTCGGCCAGGTCGTCGAGTTTCCGGGTGGCCTTGACCACGTCGCCCAGGTCCAGCAACGCGCGAACTTCCATCAGCGGCAGCTCGATCGACTCCGACACGTCGGTGCCTTCGGCGTCCAAACTGCCGTGCCGGGCCGCGCGCAGCGAGTCCAGCGTCTGCACCGGCTGGGAGAGCACCGTCGCCTGCAGCACCGGCGCGGCGACGTCGGTCGGGTCAACCAGCGGAACCTGCAGCGCCGTCACGATTTCCTTGGCGGTCAGCTTCTCCGAATGCACCTGGCCGTCCAGATACACGTCGGTGTGCGCGACCAGCAGGTCGACTCCGAATGTCGAGCGGCTCGGGCTGAAGACCGTCGACAGTCCCGGCCGGGGCAACCCTGTGTCGCAGGCGACCACCTCGCGCAGCACGCCCATCAACTGCGCCGACATCTCCTCGGCGGTGCTGAACCGCCGCCGCGGGTCGGGGTCGATGGCGCGCCGCAGCAGGCGGCCGAAGGAGTCGTAGCGGGCCAGCACCGGGTCGTCGTCGGGCAGCCCGTCCACGTAGCGGCCATTGCGGGTGCGCAGATTCAGCGTCAAAGCCGCGAGAGTGCGTCCCACGGTGTAGATGTCGGTGGCCACGGTCGGGCCGGTCCGCACGATCTCCGGCGCCTGGAACCCGGGCGTGCCGTAGAGGTAGCCGAACGAGTTGACCCGCGACACCGCGCCCAGGTCGATCAGCTTGAGTTGCTCCTCGGTGAGCATGATGTTCTCCGGCTTCAGGTCGTTGTAGACCAGGCCGATGGAGTGCAGATAGGTCAACGCCGGCAGGATTTCCAGCAGGTAGGCGATCGCCTCGGCGACCGGCAGCGTCTCGCCCTTGCCCTGCTTGAGCGACTGCCCGCCGATGTACTCCATGACGATGTAGCCGACGGGATCTCCGTGCCGGTCGACGTGCTCGACGAAGTTGAAGATCTGCACGATCGACGGGTGCACCACCTCGGCGAGGAACTGCCGTTCGGCCATCGCGATCGCCTGCGCCTCGGCGTCGCCGGAATGCACCAGTCCTTTGAGCACGACCGGACGGTCGTTGACGTTGTGGTCGACCGCGAGGTACACCCAGCCCAGGCCGCCGTGTGCGATGCAGCCCTTGATCTCGTACTGTCCGGCGATGATGTCGCCCGGACTCAGCTGTGGCACGAATGTATACGGGCTGCCGCAGTACGGGCACCACCCCTCCGATGTCCCCCGACCAGGCGAACCCTCGCTGCCGGACCGTCCCACCGGCCGTCCGCAGTTCCAGCAGAACCGTTTGGACTCCGGGACAACCGGATTGGTCATCAGCGCCTTGAGCGGATCGATGTCCGAGACCCGCGGGATCTCTACCAGGCCGCCGCCGAGGTGTCTGACCGGCTGCAGCACCCGCGTGGCACTCGTCATCCGGTCTTGCGGCTCGGTGTCCCTGGTCCCGACTGTGATGTGCGGGAACTCGTCGTCGTCATCGTCGAAATCGGGCCGGAACAGCGCTTGGGTGGCCTGAGGACGGTGCGGGTCCCCCCCGGTGCCTTGAGTGGCTTGCGTGGCCGGCATCTCGTCCGACTGACTGGTCGCGCTTCCGGCTGCCTGCTCTTGCACTTCCGAGCTCTCTTGCGCGGTGTTTTCGGGGCGGTCGGCCATCAGTCCACGTACCTTGGCGTAGGCGGCATGGGTGCCGGACCGAGTACCGTTAACCACTTGCGGTACAACGTATTCCACGTCCCGTCGCGACGGATGCGTTCGAGTGTGCCGTTGACGAACCGGACCAGTCCGGTGTTTTCCCGGTTGATCCCCACGCCATAGGGCTGGGTGGCCATATTCGGCCCGACGATGTGCAGGTTCGGGTCTTCTTCGACCAGCCCGGCCAGAATCGAATCGTCGGTGCTGACGGCGTCGATCTCCCGTTGCTGCATTGCCACCAGGCAGTCAGCCCAGTTCACTACCGACACGATGGTGGGCGGGGGCGCGATCTCGCGGATCCGGCCCTCCGACGTGGTGCCCCGCGCGACGCAGACCCGCTTGCCGGACAGGTCGGATGCCTTGGTGATCGTCGAATCACGCGGGGCGAGGATGCGCTGGTTGGCGTCGAGGTACACGGTGGAGAAGTTCACCGCCTCGCGCCGTTTGCAGGTGATGGTCATGGTCTTGACGACGAGGTCGACCTGCGAGTTTTGCAAGGCGGTAATGCGCTCCGCCGACGACAGGATGCGGTACTCGACGTGCGACGGGGCACCGAAGATGTCGCGCGCGATCTCGCCGGCGATGTCGACGTCGAAACCGGTGATCTCACCGGTGATCGGGTCGCGGAAGCTGAACAGGTTGCTGCCGATGTCGAGTCCGACGATCAGCCTGCCGCGCCCGCGGATATCGGCCACCGCCGCGTCGGCCTCCGCCTTGGTGGGGAAGGGGCGCAGGCTGGCAGTCGGATTGCAATCCTCACCGGAGGTGTCTGCCGGCCGCGGCGGCTCCGGCGGCATCGTTTGCATCCCGACCGGCGTGGGCAGCGACAGGGTCGGGACCGGCGCCACTTTCGGCGGTTCCGGGTGGACGCAACCGGTCAGCACGACCGACGCGGCGAGTATTGCGAGGGGATATGACGCCCGCCGGACCCCAAGCAGGCGCGTCATCATCGGTACTCTTTCAGCCGCGGCCACAGACCCAGGGCGACCGCGAGGGCCGCGCCCAAACTGAGCACCACGCTGCCGACCTGGGCGCCGGCCAGCCCGCTGCGGGCGTTGAGCACGTCGTTGCGCAGCTGGGTGCGGCTTTCGTCCATCGCTTTGGTCAGCGCCTCGTCGAGCCTGTCGAAAGCGGGAGTGGAATCGTCCAGGCCCTTACCCAACGCGACCTGAGTCGCCGCCCGGTAGTTGCCGACCGACATGTACGCGTTGATCCGGTCGTTGGCCTGCCGCCAGCGGATCAGCAGCTGGTCGGCGCCTTGCAGGTCGGGCTTGTCGATCGCGTCGCTGCGCGACATGTATCCGTCGATCTGTTGGTGCATGGTTTCGATGCGCTGAGAGAACTCTTGCTTGCGGATCTCTTCATCGCCGCGCCGAATCAGCGACAGCGTCTCGTCGGCCCGGGCCTGCTGGGCGGTGATCGCCACGTTGGTCACAGTCTTGAGCGACTCGGCGGCGGTGTCCTTGGCGCGCTTACTGGCCGTCGTCGAAATCGTCAATGCCGTTCCGACCCATACCACCATCACGACAATACCCAGGGCGCCGACTACCAGGCCGGGGTTGATTCGGCGCCTGGTACGCAGGGCCAGCCACCGATGGGAGAACACGCCGAAGACCATCGTGCTGAAGACGACGAGGATCACCGGTGCCGGGAAATGTGTGGATGCGGTGGTCTCGCTATCCACCCGGTGTGACGTCTCCTGGTAGAGCCGCTGCGCGTCGGGCAGGATCTTCCCTTGCATCAGCCCCGATGCCTCCGACAGGTACGACGAACCGACCGGGTTGCCGGCCCGGTTGTTGGTACGCGCGATTTCGATAAGCCCGGTATACACGGCCAATTCGGCGTTGATCCGGCCCAGTAGTTGCACCATCGGCTCTTCGGTCAGCCCGCTGGACGCCCGGGTCACCGCCACCGCTGCTTCGGTGATCGCCTGCTCGTAGCGCTGCCGGACCGAACTCGGTTCGGGTTGGGCGATGAACGCGGTCGCCGCGGCCGCGTCGGCGATTGACAGCGTGGTGTAGAGCCGTCCGGCGGCGAACGACAGCGGCTCGGTGTGGTTGAGCACTGTGGTCAGCACTTGCTGACGGTGATTGACCGTGGTCGACGTGGCGAACGCGCTGGACACACCCAGAGCCGCCAGCACGATGCCGATGGTCAAGATGAGCCCCGGCGTCGTCGCGACGAACCACCAGCGTGGGTGAGCGGGTTCGGCAGGCGACCTCGACCCCAGCGGCTCAGTCGACGGGTGCGCCAGCTCAACCGTCACGTCTGCTCGGACCTCATCTCTCGGCTATTCACGAAGCTGTATGGAGCCAATTCGGCGTATAAGCGAATTCTAAGAGAATGTTCGCGTCGATGGGGGGAGGCCGACGCAATTTGCCTTGCCTCTTGATCTCTTGTCCCCGCCGCCGCCGACACGTAATCCGCGCACACGACACGCCGGCTGGGTTCGCACTGGTTTAAGTCTCGACGAACGTGATACCAGGCTTCGCCCACCTGTTTGGTTCGCCCTGGGATCCCGCCCGCATATCCTGAACTGGTGCGTGGCGACGGTGACGGATGGGTGATCTCCGACAGCGGCATCCACTACTGGGGCAGATATGGTGCGGCCGGATTGTTGCTGCGAGCGCCGCGGTCCGACGGCACGCCCGCAGTACTGCTGCAGCATCGGGCGGTGTGGAGTCATCAGGGCGGCACCTGGGGGTTGCCGGGTGGCGCCCGCGACAGCCACGAGTCGCCGGAGGAGACCGCGGTCCGCGAAGCGCACGAGGAAGCCGGACTCCTGGCCGAGCGGTTCGTCGTGCGGGCGACGATGGAAACGACTGAAGTGTTCGGGCGGGACGGCACCCGGTGGAGCTACACCACGGTGATCGCCGATGCCGACGAAGAGCTACACACCCTGCCCAACCGGGAAAGCGCCGAGTTGCGCTGGGTCGGCGAGGACAAGGTGGCCGACCTGCCATTGCACCCCGGATTCGCCGCCAGTTGGCCGCGGTTGCGCACGGCGCTGGCGACCGTGCCGCTCGACACCGGCGACTAACGGCGCGGCAGCGGCCACCCGCGCAGCTGAGTCCCCGGATCAGCTCGCTGCTGCAAGCGCTGAACTGAGCCGTTCGGCCGCTGCGCGGGGATCCTCGGCCGCGGTGATTGCGCGCACCACCACGATCCGGCGGGCGCCGGCATCCAGCACGTCGGGCAGCCGGTGTGCGTCGATTCCGCCGATCGCGAACCAGGGTTTGCCAGTGCTCAGCTCCGCTTCCAACCGAGCAGCTTCCCGTACCAGCGGTAGGCCCGCTGCCTCGCGGCCAGGCTTGGTAGGGGTGGGCCAGCAGGGGCCGACGCAGAAATAGTCGGCATCAGACGCGGCGGCCCCCAAGGCTTGAGCCACCTGACCCGGGTCGTGGGTGGACAAGCCGATCACGGTGTCCGGACCGACGATCTCCCGCGCCATCGCCAGCGGCAGGTCGCCCTGTCCGAGGTGCAGCACGTCCGCCCGAGCCGCGCGGGCAATGTCGGCGCGGTCGTTGACCGCGAACAGGGCGCCGTGCCGGCGGGCGGCGTCCGCGAGGACTTCGCACGCAGCCAGCTCGTCGCGCGCCTCCAGCGAGCCGAACCGCTGCTCACCGACCGAACCCTTGTCGCGCAGCTGGATGATGTCGACGCCCCCGGCCAGGGCCGCATCGGCGAATTCGGCCAAGTCGCCGCGTTCCCGGCGGGCATCGGTGCACAGGTACAGGCGCGCTTGCTCGAGTCGGGGAGCAAGACGTTCGTGCACACCGCGACGGTAGCGCGCTAGCGTGGAACCCTGTAGGCACGGGAGTCCCGGCGAACGGGGACTGAGAGTGGGCGCGGCCGCCCTTACCGTCACACCTGATCCGGGTCATGCCGGCGAAGGGAGCGAGGATGCAGTCTCTGGCCGTTATCGGCGGCGGCGTCATTGGGCTGGCGGTCGCCCGGCGCGCGGCCCGGGACGGATGGTCCGTTCGGGTGCACCGCACCGGCGAGCGGGGCGCCTCCTGGGTAGCCGGGGGGATGCTGGCCCCGCACAGCGAAGGGTGGCCGGGCGAGGAACGGTTGCTGAGGCTCGGACTGGAGTCGCTGCGGCTGTGGCGCGAGGGCGGCTTCCTGGAGGGGCTGCCGCCCGAAGTGATCACCGCCCGCGAGTCGCTGGTAGTGGCCGTGGACCAGGCCGACGTCGCAGACTTGCACACCGTCGCCGAGTGGCTGTCTGAACAGGGGCACCCGGTGATTTGGGAGTCGGCCGCGCGAGACGTCGAACCGCTGCTGGCACAGGGCATCCGGCACGGCTTTCGCGCGCCTACCGAACTGGCGGTGGACAACCGCGCGGTGCTCGACGCGTTGTCGATGGACTGCGAGCGCCTTGGCGTCCGGTGGGCGGGGCCGGTCGACGACCTTTCTTTCCTCGACGACGACGCGGTGGTAATTGCCAACGGTATTGACGCACCGGCACTCTGGCCCGGGCTGCCGGTACGCCCGGTGAAAGGCGAAGTACTACGGCTGCGCTGGCGAAAGGGCTGTATGCCGTTGCTGCAGAGGGTAATTCGTGCCAGAGTGCACGGACGCCAGGTGTATCTGGTGCCGCGGTCCGACGGCGTGGTGGTGGGCGCCACCCAGTACGAACACGGCCGCGACACCGCGCCCGTCGTGTCCGGGGTGCGTGATCTGCTCGACGATGCGTGTGCGGTGCTGCCGGCGCTTGGTGAATACGAGCTGGCCGAGTGCGCCGCCGGGCTGCGCCCGATGACGCCCGATAATCTGCCAATCGTGCAACGCCTGGACGCACGGATCCTGGTCGCCGCCGGTCACGGCCGCTCGGGATTTCTGTTGGCACCGTGGACGGCCGAACAGATCATGTCCGAACTCGCTCCGGTAGGGGTGCACCGATGATCGTGTTGGTCAACGAGAAACAGGTCGAGGTCGACGACCAGACAACCGTCGCGGCACTGCTGGAGTCGTTGGGCTTTCCGGAGCGGGGTATCGCCGTGGCGCTGGATCACGCACTGTTGCCGCGATCTGACTGGACGACAACGCTTTTTGGGCTTTTTGGCCTTTCTGGCCACGCTGGGCCTATACGACTCGAGGTGGTGACGGCGGTGCAGGGTGGCTAGGTCTGACGTGTCCCACTCCTCAGCGGGCCATGCTGGCCCGCATCGTCGCGGGACGGAAACCAAGCTGACGATCGGTGACCGCAGCTTCGCCTCACGGCTCATCATGGGTACCGGCGGAGCGACCAACCTAGCGGTGCTGGAAGAGGCGCTCACCGCGTCGGGAACCGAGCTGACCACCGTCGCGATCCGCCGGGTCGACTCCGAAGGCGGAACCGGACTGCTCGATCTGCTCAACCGGCTGGGCATCACGCCGCTGCCCAACACCGCGGGGTGTCGCAGTGCCGCCGAGGCAGTGCTCACCGCCCAGCTGGCCCGCGAGGCACTGAACACGAATTGGGTCAAGCTCGAAGTCATCGCCGACGAACGCACCCTGCTTCCCGATGCCGTCGAATTGGTGCGCGCGGCAGAACAATTGGTGGACGACGGATTCGTGGTCCTGCCGTACACCAACGACGACCCGGCGTTGGCGCGCCGGTTGGAGGACACCGGTTGCGCAGCCGTGATGCCGCTGGGTGCGCCGATCGGCACCGGTCTTGGTATCACCAACCCGCACAACATCGAGATGATTGTGGCCCGGGCCGGCGTTCCGGTGGTGCTCGATGCGGGGATCGGCACTGCGAGCGACGCGGCTCTGGCGATGGAATTGGGTTGCGACGCTGTGTTGTTGGCCACTGCGGTGACCCGGGCCGCCGACCCGCCGGCCATGGCCGCGGCGATGGCCGCTGCCGTCACCGCGGGCTATCTGGCGCGTCGGGCAGGACGGATCCCGAAGCGTTTTTGGGCGCAGGCATCCAGCCCAGACCGATGAAACGCTATGTAGCCCTGGGTAGTTCGATGGCGGCCGGTCCCGGAATTCGGCCGCGCGCTGCCGGGTCGCCGTGGCGAGCGGGCCGATCGGTGCACAACTATGCGCACCTAATCGCCGAACACTTGAGCCTCGATCTGACCGACGTCACCTATTCCGGTGCGACCACCGCCCACATACTCACCGATCGCCAGCACGGGGTGCCGCCGCAGATCGCGGCGCTGGACGGTTCGGAGAGCCTGGTGACGGTCACCATCGGCGGCAACGACGTCGGCTACATTCCGTTGCTGATGGCCGCAGCGTTACCGCGCCTGGCGCGGCGCCTGCCCCTGCTCGGTGATCGGATACGCGAACTGCTGGACCGCGACATGCGTGACCAGGCGTTGGCCCAGGTGTTCGATTCGTTGTGTGCGGTCGGCCGGGCGTTGCGTCAGAGCGCCCCGGATGCGCGGGTTCTGTTTGTGGACTACCTGACCGTGTTGCCGCCCGCAGGCGAGCCCGCCCCGCCGCTATCGGAAGCCGATGCCGACCTGGGCCGCCACCTGGCCGCCGCACTCGAAGCCCGCACAGCCGAAGCCGCTAGGGCAACGGACTGCGAGGTCGTCCAGGCCGGGGCGGCCAGCAGAGACCACCACGCCTGGTCCGCTAATCCCTGGACGACGAGATCCGGTGTGCCTCTTCCGTATCGGCCGGCGCCGCTGCATCCCAACGCTGCCGGGATGCGCGCGGTGGCGGAGTTGATTTCCGCGCAGATCTGAAAGGTGCCGAGCAGACGCAAAAGCCCCCGCACGCACGGCGTGTCGGGGGCTTCTGCGTCTGCTCGGTCTAGTGAGCTCAGCCGTTGGTGCGCCACCACTGGTAGAGCGCCGCGGTGTCACCGTTGGATGCGCGGATAAGGCTCATCACGTTTTTGGCGTCGGTGGTCCAGATGACCTCGGCCTGGCTCTGATAGGTCCCGCATGCAACCTGTCCCGCCGCCTCGTTGGAGCTGCCCAGGTGCCAGGTGGTGGGCGACTTGGCGTCTCCGCAATTGGTCAGCGTGTCGGAGCCGATGCTGCTGGTAAACGAACTGGACATGTCGGCGCTGTTGTTGAACAGCAAATACTTGGCAAAGACTGGCCCGCTGGGGTCGGAGTTTTGTCCGCACTGCATGACGGCGAGCACACCGCTGGGAGGCGTCTGGGAAGTGCAGTTGCTGGTGGTGTAGCCCTTGGACAGATTGGCGGCGAGCGTGTCATTGGGGTCTGCGTTCGCGGTGGCAGTGCCGAGGCAGGCAAAGCTGCCCATGAGCACTGCAGCCGTTGCGGCTCGCAGCGCGTTGGTGAGATGAGACATCTTTGACTCCTTACGGTTGACGGGCCCGCGGTGCAGATGTGCTGACTCCAGGAGTGTATTTGCCCCTCTGACCGGAAGCAGGGCCTTTTCTAAAGGCATCGTAGGGCTATGTCCTGGTAATACAACATATTCCGCTAGAAATTATCTGTCTGGGAATTAATCGTGGAATGTCCACACCAGGCTTGTTCGGCCGAGAAACCAAGGAAGTCAACATAATTCATGCTGAGTTTGCTTATGCGCGGGGAGATCGTCACAAACGGCGTCAGCGGTCCCTGTCACACCGCCAGGCCAATGCCGCAACGGGATTTGTGATTAAGGATGCCGCCATGACAACGCTCGGGTATGGTAAGCACCGTTTCACGCCAGCTAGCTTCTAATGACCGGAGAATCCATGACACAACAACCACCACAGCCCGGGTACCCGCCGCAGCCGCCGCCCGGGCAGATGCCGGACAACTACCTGGTGTGGTCCATTCTGGTGACGTTGTTCTGTTTCCCGATCACCGGCATTGTGGCGATCGTCAAGTCCAGCCAGGTCAACGGATTGTGGGTACAGGGTCAGTACGCCGAGGCGCAGGCGGCCGCCGACGCCGCGAAGAAATGGGTGAAGTGGACGGTCATCGCCTGGGTCATCTTGGTGGTTGCCATCGTGGCGCTGAACGTGTTGCTGTTAGCGGTCGCTTCGAATTCCAACGCGATGCTCGCGGCGATGCTCTAAGCAGGGCGCACTCATGGTGACCCGCCAAGGGTTGATGCCCCGGAGTCTGGGCGCGCCACTGCTGGTGGCCGCATCGGCGACGTTGGCGTGTGCCGCCATCTGGCTGGGTGATCCGACCACCCCGCACGGTCCGCTGCCGGTATGCCCGACGAAGGCTCTGCTGGGTATCGACTGTCCCGGCTGCGGCAGCCTGCGGATGTTGTATTCACTCATGCACGGCAATCTGCTGGCCGCCGCCAGGTTTAACGCTCTGGGCCTGGTGGCGGTGGCGCTGTTGGTGTGGGCGTACCTGGCTTGGACTTACGGCCGCCTGCAGGGCCGGCGGATCACCAGTTGGCAGCACCAGCGCTGGGCGGCGGCGGTGACACTGGTGCTGACGGTGGCGTGGTTTGTGGTGCGCAACATTCCGTTTCCGCCATTCAGCGGATTGTTTGTCTGAGCGTGTCTGAGCCAGGGCTATCAGGGGTGGGTCCCGAACGGCTAACCTTGGGCGCGATGCTGAACAAATCAAAGACGCCGGCGCTGCTCGCCGTGGTCGCTCTCACTTTGTTTCTGACCGGCTGCCTCCATGGGAAAGAGAAGGCGACGGATCCGAATGGCGATCCGGCCGCCGCCCAGTTCGCCTCCGCGTTGCGCGACAAAGTTACGACCGACGCGATGATGAAGCATCTGTCGAAGCTGCAGGACATCGCCAACGCTAACAACGGCACCCGCGCGGTGGGTACCGACGGGTATAAAGCCAGCGTCGATTATGTGGTGAAGGTGTTGCGCGACAGTGGTTTTGACGTGCAAACGCCTGAGTTTTCCGCCAAAGTGTTCCACGCCGAAAAGGGCTCGCTTGCGGTGGGCGGTAAGACCTTGGAGGCGCGTGCGCTCGAGTTCAGTCTCGGTACTCCACCGGAAGGGGTAACCGGTCCGCTGGTGGCCGCGCCCGCCGACGACAGCCCCGGCTGCACGGCGTCCGATTACGACGGGCTGCCGGCGAAAGGGGCGGTGGTGCTGGTCAATCGCGGCAAGTGCCATTTTTCGGAGAAGGAGGAGGCGGCGGTGCAGCGCGGCGCCGTGGGCATGGTCGTCGTCGACGACCGCGACGAGGAACGCATGGGCGGCACGTTGGGGGCCAACACCGATGTCAAGATCCCGGTGGTCGGCGTCACCAAGTCTGACGGGATGCTGCTGCGCGGACTGGCCGGCCCGGCCACCATCAAGGTCGACGCGAAAAGCCAAAACATCACAGCCAACAACATCATCGCGCAGACCAAGACGGGGTCGACCAACGACGTGGTGATGCTCGGCGCGCATCTGGATAGCGTGCCTGCGGGACCAGGCATCAACGACAACGGCTCCGGGGTAGCCGCGGTCCTGGAAACCGCGGTGCAACTGGGCAATTCGCCGCACGTGCACAACGCGGTGCGGTTCGGCTTCTGGGGTGCAGAGGAACTCGGACTGATCGGGTCGCGGAACTACGTCGAGTCACTGGACCTCGACGCGCTCAAACACATTGCGCTGTACATGAACTTCGACATGATCGCCTCGCCCAACCCAGGCTATTTCACGTATGACGGGGACCAATCGCTGCCGGCCAAGGATCGCGGCCAACCGGTGGTACCGGAAGGCTCGGCCGGCATCGAACGCACGTTTGTCGCCTACCTGAAGGCAGCCGGCAAGACCGCGCAAGACACCGGGTTCGACGGCCGTTCCGACTACGACGGCTTCACCCTGGCCGGTATCCCATCGGGCGGCCTGTTCTCTGGCGCCGAAAACAAGAAGTCCGAAGAGCAGGCCAAGCTGTGGGGCGGGGCCGCGGGCGAGCCGTTCGATCCCAACTATCACCAAAAAGGTGACACTCTCGAACACATTGACCGCAACTCCTTGGGTATCCAAGGCGGCGGCGTGGCCTGCGTGGTGGGGCTGTACGCGCAGAATCTCAGCGGGCGAAATGGCGTTCCGGTAATGGAGGACCGTACGCGGCACGTGCTCGACAAGCCATGATGCCGGCGATAGTCCGGGGCCTGTGCGCGGTGCTGCTGGCAACTGGGCTGCTGGCGGGGTGTTCGTCGCAGCGGCTCGGGCCACCGCCGGCGGCGCCGGATCTGGGTCATGCGTTGGCCGCAAAAGTGACCGCGGACCGGATGTTCACCCACCTGCACGCGCTGCAGGATATCGCCAACGCCAACAAAGGGAACCGCGCGCAGGGCACACCGGGCTTCGACGCGAGCGTCGACTACGTGGCGAAGGCGTTGCGTGCCAGAGGTTTCGACGTGTCGACGCCGCAATTCGAAAGGTTGTTCACCGTATCGCCCGGGAAGCCGTCGCTGACGGTCGCCGGTCGCAGCTATCAGGTGGACCAAGCGTCACTGCTGGTCCGGACGCCACCAGGAGGGGTGACCGGCCAGCCGGTCCGGCCCGTGCAGCCGTCCGGCTGCGAGCCCGCCGACTACTCGGCCGTGGTGCCGAAGGGTGCGATCGCAGTCGTCGACGACAGCCGCTGCTCGGTGGTGGTCAAACAGGACAGCGCGAGGGCCCGCGGCGCCGTAGCGCTCGTCGTCATCAGTCAGCCCAACGGTGCGGGGGCTCCGCGGACGCTGTTCAACCCCGGGTACTACAACGAGCTGACCCTGCCCGTCGCGGTCGTCGGGGCCAGCGGTGGCGCCGCGCTGGGGCGCGCCGGCGCACCGGTCAGACTGGTGCTGGACGCCGAGACCCGCAAGGTCACCTCGCGAAACGTGCTGGCGCAGACCAAAACCGGCAAGGCGGACGAGGTGGTGATGGTCGGCACGCATCTCGACAGCGCGCGTGACAGTCCGGGCGTCAACAACGGCGGGTCCGGGGTGGCCGCGGTGCTGGAAACTGCGCTGCAGATGGGCCCGTTGGCGCCAGTGACCAACACGGTTCGTTTCGTTTTCTGGGGAGCCGCGGAGGACGGGCTCAACGGCGCGATGGATTATGTCTTCGGCTTGGACCGCGAACGACTCAACGACATCGCCCTGTACCTGAACTTCGACATGCTGGGTTCCCCGAACGCCGGCTTTTTCACCGACGACGGCGATCAGTCCGGTCCGCCGGGGTCCGGTGTGGCGGCTTCGGATGTGCCCGAAGGCTCCGCCGGCATCGAGCGCACCTTGGCCGGCTATTTGAACTTGGCCGGGAAGCGGCCGGCCGACATGCCATTGAACACCAGGACCGATTACCATCCGTTTCTGGTCGCGGGTGTGCCGATCGGGGGCATGAACACCGGCGCCTCGAACCCGAAAACCACAGTGCAGGCACGGCTCTGGGGCGGCCAGGCCGGGGTCTGGTTCGACCCGAACTACCAGAGCCCCCGTGACACCGTCGACAACATCGATCGGGAAGCGTTGGCGGTCATGGGTTCTGGGTTGGCCTTCGCGGTGGGCAGCTACGCGGAGTCGATCAAAGGAGTCAACGGAGTGCCACCCCGCGACAAGCGGCATCGCCCCCGGATGCCGTGAGCTGCTCGGGCCCCGTGGCCGGATCGTGCCGTCTCTGTTGGCTGCTGCATTGGTTTGTGCCACCGGCGTCAAGCGTTCGTTCTAAGATGGGGTTCCTTAGTTTGCTGGGCAAGCCGTCGGGACGGGGTTGGTCAATGAATAGCCGCGCGCGGAAGCAACGTCGGTTGCGGGACGGTCGTTCTCGTGCGGCAATCGGTGTGCGAGCGGCGTTCGCCTGCACCGCGGCCACACTCGTGGTGGCAGGATGCACCACTTTCGTCGACGGGCGCGCACTGTCGATGCTCAACGACCCGTTCCGGGTCGGGGGCCTGCCGGCGACCAACGGGCCGAGCGGCGCCCGCTCGAACGCACCCGCCCCGACTGGCACGGTGGTCAACACCAACAACGGGCCGATCGACAAGTTGTCGCTGCTATCCCTCAACGACATCGAGGAGTTCTGGAAGGCGAACTACAACGGATCGCTGAAAGGATCTTTCAAGCCGCTCGACAAGTACGTCTCCTACGACTCCACCAGCCCGAGAAGCCCGATCATCTGCCACAACCAGACCTACAAGATGCCCAACGCCTTCTACACCTCGCGTTGCAACTTGATCGCCTGGGACCGCGGTGACTTCATGCTCGCCGCGCAAAAGTATTTCGGCGATATGTCCGTCAATGGTGTGTTGGCGCACGAGTTCGGGCACGCCCTGCAATACATGGCCAAATTGGTGAACAGAACTACCAAGACCATCGTCAAGGAGCAGCAAGCCGATTGCTTCGCCGGCGTCTACCTGTTCAATGTGGCAGATGGCAAGTCGAAGCGCTTCACGCTGAGCACGGCTGACGGCCTCGACCATGTGCTGGCGGGAGTCATCACGACCCGTGACCCCGTAATGGACTCCGATACGCCGAACGACGACGAACACGGATCGGCACTCGACCGGGTCAGTGCCTTCCAGATGGGGTTCATCACGGGCACCGAGGCCTGCGCGAAGATCGACATGAAGGAAATCGAGCAGCGCCGCGGCGACCTGCCGAAGACTTTGCGGCGAGACTCCAACGGGGACGAGGAGACCGGTGAGGTCCCGATCAACGAAGACACTTTATCGACGCTGATGGAGCTCTTGGGCAAGGTCTTCTCGCCCAAGCAAGCGCCCACGTTGTCCTACAAGCCGGCCGACTGCTCTGATGCGAAGGCCAGCCCGCCGGCGTCCTACTGTCCGGCCACCAACACCATCACGGTCGACCTACCCTCGCTGGCTGCGTTGGCGAAGGTCGCCGGCATGAAGCAGCACTCGCTGCCGCAGGGCGACGACACCGCCCTGTCGATCGTGATGTCGCGATACGCACTGGCCGTACAGCATGAACGCGGTCTACCGATGCAGAGTCCGTGGACCGCGCTGCGCACCGCCTGCCTGACGGGTGTCGTACACCGGAAGATGGCCGAACCCATCGAGCTGCCTTCCCAGAAGTCGCTTTTGCTGACGGCGGGTGATCTCGACGAGGCCGTTTCCGGGCTGCTGACCAACCGCCTGGTCGCCAGCGACGCCGACGGTTCTACCGTGCCGGCCGGATTCACTCGGATAGCGGCGTTTCGCGGTGGGGTGGTCGGCAATATGGATGCGTGCTACTCGCGGTATCCCGGATAGCTACCCGTCACGGGTGTCGGGCGATCTCCGGGTGCGGAACGTAGTGCGCCGGCTCCGTGGGTTCGTGGTAGTTGTGAACCCACATCACCAGAAACCCGGTGACCAGCATCCAACCGATGGCAACGACAGGAATAGCCCAGAGCCGGCGGACCAGCACCGCGTTGCCGCACTGCGCGACGAACTCCTGACCGTGGGTCTCGGCGGCCTGGCCGATTTCGGAGTTGAATCCGTTGCCGCAGTTGATCCTGATGCCGTACATGTCGTAGTGACTGAGGTAGACCGGGTACAGCAAGGCGGCCAGGCCAAGGCCCGCCAGTAGCACCCCGGCGATTCCGATGTACATCTGACGATGAGTCATAGCTTCTCCTGGATGTTAACTACAGATTCAACCACCCGCGCTCACGTCATGCAGACGTTCGCAAACAGCAGGACCGGCCACGACACGATCGAACCCAGGAAGGACACCGCCATGTCGGCGCCGTGCATTTGGTTCAAATGCTCGGTATGCGTTGACGACCAGATGGTGCCGATCAGCAGATACGGTGTGCCGATCACCAATCCGATGATGATGAGCTGGCCAATAGTGACCTCGTAGTCGAGCACCTGGCGAACTTTCTGCAGCATGTGCGTCCTTTCGGCTGGCGCCATCGGAGGCCGTCATGGGTCTGCGGAATCTTGGAGCGAGTCCGTCGACTCCTCATTATGTTAATGGAGATTCCGGCAGTGCGAAAGGTTGCCCCAGGTTTGGGAGGCTTTCGTCGGGGCTATGGTGAAGCGGTGTCGACGCCAGCGGTCCCGACCGGCTTACCAGAGGTAGCCGGGATTCGGCGGCGGCCAAAGGACCGCAAGGCGCAGATCGCCCGCGCGTCTGCTGTGGCCTTCAGCGCGCAGGGGTATCACGCGGTCAGCATGGAAACCATTGCCGCCAAGGTCGGGATTTCGGCGGCCGCGCTGTACCGGCACTATGAGGGCAAATACGACCTCTTCCGCGCCGCCGTCCTGCTCCTGAGCCAGCAACTCCTCGACTGCACCGACATCGAGGAAATAGACGACCCCGCGGCGATGCTGGATCAACTGATTGCCGCTCTCGTCGACCTCACCCTGGACAACCGCGACTCCGGCGGCTTGTACCGCTGGCAGGCCCGCTATCTGCGGGCCGAGGACCAGGCGACGCTGACCGATCAGCTCAAGTCGGTGAATCGGCGAATTCAGAAGCCGCTGACGAAGCTTCGGCCGACGTTGGTGTCCACCCAGCGGTGGGTGCTGTCGGCGGCGGTGCTCAGCGTGATCGGCAGCATCGTCGACCACGGGGCCCGGCTGCCTGCCGACGAGATTCGTGCGCTGCTGGCCGAAGCCGCCTCGGCGCTCCTCGGCGCCGAGCTGCCGCAGCCAGGAGATGTCTTTCCCCGCCCGGTGTCGTGGCGCCTATTCGCCGAGGATGCCGGCGTCTACGAAGCGTTGCTGCATGCCTCGATGGCCCTGTTCAAGGAACGGGGCTATTCGGAGACCAGCATGGCGCAGATCGCCAAGGCTGCCGGTGTGCCGGTGTCTGGGATCTACCGCCATTTCTCCGGTAAGTGCGAGATCCTGGCGACCGGATTGCGCCGCGCGGCCGACCGGGTCTCCGGGCAGCTGTCGCCGGTTCTGGGCGCGCTCACCGAGCCCCGCCCGGCGTTGACCCTGCTGATCGATGCTTACGTGGCAACGTCGTTCGCGAACCCGGAGCTGGCCGCCGTCTACTACACCGAGCGAATGAACCTGACACCGGCCGACCAGAAGCTGCTGCACAACGTCCAGCAGTCGACGATCGACTCGTGGGTGCGGCTGCTGACGGCGGCGCGGCCGGCGCTGCCGCCGATGCAGGCGCGGTTTCTGGTGCACGCGGCGATGGCACTGGTGGTCGACCTGGGCCGCATGGTGAACCCGGATGGCACAGCGGACGAGTCGGCCTACACCCAGGCGTGTGTGCGGAAGCTGATGGAGCTTACGCTGTTCGGCGACGACCCAGCCGCTAGAGAAGACGCAACGCCGCTTCGACAGCAAGACCGGCGACGTCGAGGGTCTTCGACCCCAAATCGTGCCGCGCGCCGGTAATCTCGACGATCTCGGTCGGTGCGGCGATCAGCTCCGCGGCAGCGCGCACCTCTGCCGGCGTCCCGAACGGGTCCGACGTGCCGTGGGTGAACACGGTGGGCACCGTGATGTCCGGCAGGTGCTCGGTGCGGCCACGTTCCGGCTTTCCTGGCGGATGGACCGGATAGGAGAACAACGTCAGGACATCGATTGCTGCTTCGTGGGCGGCTACCACCATGGACGTCTGCCGGCCACCGTAGGAATGGCCACCGGCGATCAGTGGGCCGTCGCCAAGCGTGCGGCACAACGCGATCGCCTCGACGATGCCCGCCCGGTCGGCGGCCGCCGAACCTGACGGCGGACCTTTCGGTCGGCGCCGGCGATAGGGCAGGTTGTAGCGCACCGCCAGCCAGCCGCGGCGTGCCCATTCGTCGCAAACCTGTTGCAGCAGTTTAGAATCGCGGTTACCGCCGGCGCCGTGGGTCAGCACGACTACGCCACGGGGGACACCATCAGGTTCGTGCACGACACCTGCGATCTCGTCGAGAATCACAAGCCCAGCCGGAACAGTGGGGACACCGGGCCGTGGCCATGACCCAGGGGGTAGGCGGCGCGTAGCGATTCGGTGACCCATCGCTTCCCGAAAGCGACCGCGGCGGGCACGGTGTGCCCGTGCGCAAGCGCACATGCCACTGCGCTTGCCAGCGTGTCACCACCACCGTGGTCGTTGCCGGTGACTATCCGTTGCGCGTCGAACTCGTAGAAGTCGGTCCCGTCATAGAGCAGGTCGCAGCTGTGCTGCGACGACCGCAGGTGCCCGCCCTTGACCAGTACCCACCGCGGGCCCAGCGCATGCAGGGCTTTCGCCGCGTCGCGCTGCGATGTCGAGTCGGCAACCTCGATATCGACGATCAGTCGCACCTCGTCCAGGTTCGGCGTTACCAGCGTGGCCAGCGGAAACAGTTGGCCGCGAAGCGAATCCAGGGCCGACGGGGCCATCAGCGCGTCTCCGTGCATGGACGCGCACACCGGGTCGACGACCAGCGGAACCGTCAATTCGAGCCGACGCCAGGTGGCGGCGACCGCTGCGATGATGCTCGACGACGCCAGCATGCCGGTCTTGGCGGCCTGGATGCCGATATCGCCGACGACGGCTTCCATCTGGCCGGCGACCACATCGTCGGGCACCTCGTGAAAGCCTTTGACTCCCATCGTGTTCTGCACGGTGACCGCAGTGACGGCGACGCACGCGTGCACACCGAGCAACGCCATCGTGCGCATGTCGGCCTGGATGCCCGCGCCGCCTCCGGAGTCCGACCCCGCGATGGTCAGCACCCGCAGCGGCGTGCTGCCCGCCGGCGGTAGCGGCAGGAAACTCACTGGGTCAGAGGCAGGTACACCCGGTTGCCGTGCTCGGCGAACTCGCGTGACTTGTCCTGCATGGCGGCCTCGATCGCCTCCTCGCTATCGAGGCCGTGTTTGGCGGCGTAGTCCCGCACATCCTGGGTGATCCGCATCGAGCAGAACTTCGGCCCGCACATGGAGCAGAAGTGCGCTGTCTTGGCGGGTTCGGCCGGAAGCGTCTCGTCGTGGTATTCCCGTGCCGTGTCCGGGTCCAGCGACAATGCGAACTGGTCGTTCCAGCGGAACTCGAAACGTGCCGTGCTCAACGCGTCGTCGCGCTCCTGCGCTCGCGGATGACCCTTGGCAAGGTCGGCTGAATGCGCGGCGATCTTGTAGGCGATCACCCCGTCCTTGACGTCCTTGCGATCCGGCAGCCCCAGGTGCTCCTTCGGGGTGACGTAGCACAGCATGGCGGTACCGGCCTGGGCGATGATGGCTGCGCCGATCGCCGAGGTGATGTGGTCGTAGGCCGGCGCGATGTCGGTGGCCAGCGGACCCAGCGTGTAGAAGGGCGCTTCCTCGCACAGCTCCTCTTCCAGCCGCACGTTTTCCACGATCTTGTGCATCGGGATATGCCCGGGGCCCTCGATCATCACCTGTGCCCCACGGGATTTCGCGATCGCGGTCAGTTCGCCCAGGGTGCGCAGCTCGGCAAACTGCGCGGCGTCGTTGGCGTCGGCGATCGACCCCGGCCGCAGTCCGTCGCCGAGTGAGAAGGTGACGTCGTAGCGTGCGAAGATGTCGCAGAGCTCGTCAAAGTTGGTGTACAGGAACGACTCCTGATGATGGGCCAGGCACCAGGCCGCCATGATCGACCCGCCGCGGCTGACAATGCCGGTGACCCGCTTGGCGGTCAGCGGCACATACCGCAGCAGCACCCCGGCGTGCACGGTCATGTAGTCCACGCCCTGCTCGCACTGCTCGATCACGGTGTCGCGGTAGATCTCCCACGTCAGCTCGGTTGGATCGCCCTTGACTTTCTCCAGCGCTTGGTAGATCGGCACCGTGCCGACCGGCACAGGCGAATTGCGCAGGATCCACTCGCGGGTTTCGTGGATGTTCTTGCCGGTGGACAGGTCCATGATGGTGTCGGCACCCCAGCGGGTGGCCCAGACCATCTTGTCGACCTCCTCGGCGATCGACGACGTGACCGCCGAGTTGCCGATGTTCGCGTTGACCTTGACCGCGAAGGCCTTACCGATGATCATCGGCTCGATCTCGGGATGGTTGTGGTTGGCCGGAATGACCGCGCGGCCGCGGGCGACCTCGTCGCGCACCAACTCCGCGGGCATGTCTTCGCGGGCGGCGATGAAAGCCATCTCGGCGGTGATCTCGCCGGTGCGGGCGCGCTGCAGCTGAGTGCCGCGGTCGCGGACCAGCCCGGGTCGCGGCGGCAACCCGGCCGCCAAGTCGATCACCGGATCGGAATCGGTGTACGGCCCGGAGGTGTCGTAAAGGTCGAAGTTGTCGCCGGTGGAAAGGTGCACCCGCCGGAACGGCACGCGCAGACGCACCCCGTCCGGGCCCGACACGTCGCGGTACGACTTGCTGCTACCCGCGATCGGTCCGGTGGTCACCTCGGGGCCGACGGTCTCGACGGTCTCGACGGTCTTGGAAAGAACATCAGTCATTTCATCTCCCTACGCCGGCATTACCCGGTCAGGTTCCTACGGTCGACGGCCCCGAGCCGTCCTCTCAGCGCACTCGGCGTGCGCTCCCGCGTGGTTTGGTTGGGCTCTCTTGATCGCCCGGCTCCTCCTCGGATCGTCCCCTGGCCGACGCTGGGGCCCCGATGCGATCCGCATTGTCGCCGAGCTGTACTCCATTGCCCGGCTCCTCCTCGGATCGCGATGCGATCCGCATTGTCGCCGAGCTGTCACCCACGCTAGCGCAGCAGCGCTGCGATGGCGATCAGGCAACTTGAGAACTACTGGGATCTTCGCTCTGCTAGTAGCCCGTCCCGTCGCAGAGTGGGATGATTCAAAACGTGCAACAGTCGGCGAAGGAAGGCGCACCCACCGAGCGCGACCAGCACCACGCGGTGGTTGGCCACAGCGGCACCTACTTGAACGTCGGAAGCTTCCGCTTTTGGTTCGTGGGCCAGCGCTGGGAGTGGTCCGACGAGGTAGCGCGGATGCACGGGTACGAACCCGGCTCAGTGGTGCCGACAACCAAGCTGCTGCTGTCGCACAAGCACCCGGAGGACCGCGCGCACGTCCAGGATCTGCTCGACTACGCGTTGCGGTCGGGGGAGTCGTTTTCGAGTCGGCACCGGTTCCTCGACACCGCCGGCAATGTGCACGACGCGATCGTGGTGGCCGACCGCATGCGCGACGGCTCGGGAGCGGTGGTGGGCACCGCCGGCCATTACATCGACCTCACCGACGCCTTCGATGAGACCCGCCAGGAAGTGCTCGACGATGCCCTGCCGGATCTGTTCGAGAGCCGGGCCGCGATCGAACAAGCCAAGGGTGTGCTGATGGCCGTCTACCGCGTCAGCGCCGATCAGGCGTTCCGTGTTCTGCAGTGGCGATCGCAGGAGACGAATGTCAAGTTGCGCGCGTTGGCGGCCCAACTGGTCGCAGAAGTGCCGGCCCTGCCACCCATGTCGGCTGCTACCCAGAGCAGGTTCGATCACCTGCTGCTTACGGTGCACGAACGCATCGGTGCTGACGCCGGCTGACTGGCGCATTAGGCTTCATAAGCCCCATCTGTTTTGGACGCTGCGCGGCTCGGGCCCCGCGTGTCGTCCACCGGCCTGATTTCACGCATTCGAAGCGGAGAAACGCAATGGATTGGTTGGAAATCGACCATGAGGCCCGCGAGGACGCCGTCGTCGTGCGCGTCAAGGGCGATGTCGACTCCAGCGTGGTCGAGCGACTGACCGGTAACCTGCTCGACGCGCTGGATATGGCGAAAGCTCACCCGGCCCGGCTTCTGGTTGTCGACTTAGAGCAGGTGAGCTTCTTCGGAAGCGCCGGATTGAACGCGGTGCTCGACAGCCACCAGCAAGGTACGGCGACCGGGACGGCTGTTCGGCTGGTGGCCAGCAACGGTCAGGTGCTGCAACCGATCGAGGTCACCGAGCTGGACCGAATTCTTGACATCTACCGGACGCTGTCCGACGCGTTACGGGGCGTCAAACCTTTCGTCGACCCTGGGGACGACGATGAACGCGGATACGCCGGCTGACCTGGTCAGACCTCTTCCATCGCCTCGCCGAGCTCCTCCAGGAGCTTGTTGTGATGGTTGCTCGCCAAGATGTGCCCGGCCGCGATGACCAATGCGACCGGCCAGTCGATGAGTTCGAACGCGGCCAAAGCGGCCAGACCGGCGTAGTAGGCGATTTGCTCGGGCCGCGGTATCTCCACCGGACCGACCACCGGCAATTTCATGGCGAAGGTTTCGCCCTCGCGGATCTGCTGCACGGCGTCACGCTGTGACGTCGACTGTCGCGTCTTCTTTTCCGCCATCATTTCCCTTTCGGTAACTAAGGGTTTGCCACCGAGCCCGATCGTGCGGTCACCGTGGGACATATGTCGAGGACCGACCAACTGGCCGATCCGCTGATTTCGCCGATCGCGTCGCTGCTGAATGCCCCGTTGCTGCAACTTTATGCGCTGTTGTGGCGCGCGGGCGTGGTGGAGATTGTGGAGACTCAGCGGGAGGCTCCTCCTCGTCGCGCGTCGGGGCGGGAGCCGTCTGGCGAGGCGGAGGATCCTGAGGATGGTCGTCTGGTTGCTTCGGGGCGTCGAACACCCGGCTGAAGACGGCCACGCCGATGGTCGCGGCGGTGGCAGCGCCCAGCCCCTGGGCCCATCCGAGCGGGCCGAGCGGGGTGCAGCCGAACAGCTGACTGACGCCGGGAATGCTGATCAAGATCCCCACACCGGCAAGTGAGCCCAGCGCGGTGAGTACCACCATCGGCGCCTGGGACTCGAGCAGCGTCTGGCCCAATTCGGCCCCTATCAGCGCGACCAGAGCCACGGTGGATGCGCGTTGCGGCAGCGCGGTCAACGCGGTCAGCCCGGTGAGCCCGGGGGGCCCGTTGAAGCCCGCCATTGCCCATGCCGCGGTCGCTGCTGCAGCTGTAGCGACGCCGCGGATGGCGACGGCGTTCCACAGCGCAGGCTGATCCACGCCGCGCAGTTTGGGATCCACCGTGCTGCGTGGCTTGCTGACCGCGAGGGCGGCGGCCGGCAGCGCGTCGGTCATCGTGTTGACCAGCAGCAGCTGGCGAGTGTTCAGTGGCGAAGTCCCGGTGATCGCGCTGGCGATGATCGCGAAGATCACCTCACCGGCGTTGCCGCCGAGCAGCACCGAAACGGCTGCCTGCACCCGTCGCCAGAGCTGGCGCCCTTCTTCGACCGCTTCCAGAAGTGCGTCGATACGGCCGTCGATCAGCACCACGTCTGCCACCAGGTGGGCCGGGTCGCTGCCGTGTGCGACCACGCCGACCCCGACCGTGGCGGCCCGGATGGCCGCGGCGTCGTTGGCCCCGTCGCCGACCATCGCGGTCCGCACACCGGCGTTCTCCAGCGTCTGGACGACCTGCACCTTGTTCTCCGGTGTCATCCGGGCGAATATCACCCGTTCGGTCACGACGTGCTCTTGGTCCTTGCGCGACAGGGCATCCCATTCCGCGCCGGTGATGACCTGCTCGGGACTCACTGACAGGCCAAGCTCCGCGGCAATGGCCTTCGCGGTGATCGGGTGATCGCCGGTGATCAGTTTGATGCCCACCCCTTGCTCATGCAGGGTTGTGATCAGGCCGGCGGACTGCGGGCGCGGGGTATCGGACAAGCCGAGGAATCCGGTGAGGGTCAACCCGTCTTGGCAGTACTCGGCGATGTCGTCGGGGTTTTCCTTTATTGCCTCGGCCTGCTTGGCCGTCAGTGTGCGCTGCGCCACGGCAATAACCCGCAACCCGCGGGCAGCCATTTCAGCGACAGTGCTGTCCATCAACTTGTCATTGCCCGATGCGGCCAGGACCACTTCGGGTGCGCCTTTGACGGTCAGCTCTCTGCCCGTCGCCGACGCTGAGAAAGCCCTGCCGGAGCGGAACGGGAGGTGGGCGACAGGCGTGTCATCACCCTCGGCGAACGCGCCCGCCGCGCTAGCGCCCTCGACGATGGCGATATCCGTCGCATGCGCCTGCACGCCGCCCTTGGTCGCCGGCGCGGCGTGCGCCGCACAACGCAACACCTCCGCTTTCAAGGCGTCTTCCGTTTTTCCGGCGGCCCAGTCGCCCGACGCCGGGCGAACCTCCGACACCCGTAGCCGGTTCTCGCTGAGCGTTCCGGTCTTGTCGAAACAGACCACTTCGATGCGGCCGAGCGCCTCCACCGACCGCGGAACACGAACCAGCGCACCGAACTTCGTCAGTCGTCGGGCTGAGGCAGCTTGCGCCAGCGTCGCCACCAGGGGCATGCCTTCGGGGACCGCGGCGACCGCGATGGCGATGGCGCTGGACACCGCGTGCTGCAACGGGATGCGGCGCACCAGTCCGAGCGCGCCGACCAGCGCGCCGCCGGTGATGCTGACCGGGAGTGCCCGTGTGGTGAGCTGGCCGAGCTGGTGCTGCAGGCCGATGTCCGACGACAGCTCACCGGAGATGAGATCGGCGGCGCGACGTTGCTGGGTGTCGGCGCCGACCGCCGTCACCAGCGCGACCGCGGTGCCCGCCACCACTGTGGTGCCGCCGAAGAGCATGCAGCGACGCTCGGCAAGCGGGGCGCCGGGCGTGGCCTCGACCTGCTTGTCCACCGACAGCGACTCGCCGGTGAGCGTCGACTCGTCGACCTCGACGTCGACCTCGTCGATGATCCGGGCGTCGGCGGGCACCACCTCATGGGTGCGCACCTCGATCACATCGCCGGGCCGCAGGTGCACGGCATCGACATCGATATATGTCCGCTCGCCGTCGCGACCTGTGATCACCTTGCGCGCCGGCGGGATCTGCAGGGCCAGCAGATGGCTCAACCGCTTTTCGGCGCGCAGCCGCTGGGCGGCGGCCAGGATCGAGTTGCCGGTCAGCACCGTGCCGACCAGCACCGCGTCGACGGGCGAACCGAGTATCGCGCTGGCAGCCGAGCCGAGCGCCATCACCGGGGTCAGTGGGTCGGACAGTTCGGCCCGCACTGCCTTGGCAAGCTGCCAGAGCGCCTGCATCGGCGTCTGGGACGGTTGCGTGCCGCCCCGCCGATATGGCTGGTCAGTGGTGTGCTCGTCGGCCAGGACCTCGGGAAGGGTCTTGCGGACCTGCTCGACCGACATTGCATGCCATTCGTGCACCTCTGCCGGGCGTGGAGTGTCGGCATTGAGGATTCCGCGGGCGAGAAGATAGCCCGAGAGCAGCCCGGCCGCCGCGCCGACGTTGACCGTCTCGGATCCCAGATTGCCCCGGACGCCCGGAATCATGAAAAGCGAGCCCATCGCGGTGGCGCCGGCCGCAATCCCTGCGCCGCGCTGAGTCGCGGTTTTGGCCGCGGGCAGCGCGTGCAGGACCCGCCAGGCAGCCGTTAGATCCGGCAACAGCAGATCGGCATTCCAAGGTGGTGCGCCTTGCTTCGGCATCACACCCAGCGCCAGGTTCGCGGACGAAATCGCTTGCGCGGCAGACGATGACAATACGGCCACCGTCCGGCCGGCCTGCTGCAGGTCGGTTACCGTGCCGGCCAGCGCGTCGTCGATGGACTTGGTAGTCCCGCTTTTGAGGGGCCGGATGTCGTCGAACGCCGTTCGCAACTCGCCCAGTACGTCGACGTCGACGGTGATCAGTTCCGCGCCGCTGTGGTGTGCCTCGGCGACGACGCCCGCGGCCAGTGGGTCGTGGGCGGGCAGGAATTGCGCCTCGACCTTGCCATTCGGGCGGCTACCAGATATGCCGCGCACGGCGCGCCAGCCTGGGCGCACGTTGTTCTTCTCCAGCATGAGCTGGGCCTGGCTCCATGCCGCGGACAAATCGTTGTCGTCGGCGCCGCGGATGCTCGCCACCCGCACGATGTCGGTACACAAGACCCGCGGGTCGATGACGATCGCGTCGACTTTGTCCAGCCGGCGCAGGCTCTCGGGCCGCATCGGCAATACCGAGTGCCGGTCGGCCAGCCCGCGGGCAAGGTTCGCGGCGAATGCCTCGGGCGTGGTCCGGTTGGCCTTGGGGGTGGTCACCTGCACCGCGGTGGCGGCCATGTTCACGGTGCGGGTGCCGAAGCCGATCGCCCCGGCGCTGACGGCCTGGAGGAGGGCGAAACGACGCACGCTGCGTTCCATGCTCCTCGACGGCTGTGGCCGCGGCGACAGGTACGTGGGTGGCTGGTCTGCGTGTTGCGCCAGCTGCGGCTCATGCAACTCCCAGGCCTGCGCTTCCGCGCGGACCTCCGCGGCTTTCAACGACTGCATCGTCAGGCCTATCGCCAACGACGTCGGAGCTTGCGACAGGGTTTGGCTGGTCGCCTGGACCAGCGTCATCACCGTGTCGGTGGCGGGGCCGCCGATGCGGTCCTCGAGCCGGCGGCGTAGCCAGGGCTGGTAGTCGAAGAACGTGATGCCCGCGGCGATGGCGACCGGCAACCGCGGCAGGCGCGTCGCGCGACCGGCGAGCGCTATGCCCAGCCCGGCCGCGTTGGCGGCCACGGTCAACGCTCTGATGGCCATCACGACGCCGTCGCCCGGCAGACTGCCTGCCAGCATGGACTCGTCTTGCCTTGCAAAGGAACGTCTTTCGGCATCCTCGACGATGCGGCACAGGTCGCGCAGCGCGACGTCCTGATCGTCGAAGCCGACGACCACGCGCGACAGCGGGTAGTTCAGGCTGGCCGACGTGACCTTCGGGTGGGCCCGGACCGCGTCGAGCACGACGCGTCCGAGTCGACCGTCGTCGGTGCCGTCGAGCCCGCGCACCTCGATCCAGGCGCGGCTTTCGCCGCGCCAGCAATGGCGGCTGAGGGTCTCACGCGACAGTTCGCCGGAAAGAACCCTGGCCCCTTCGCGCAGCGGGATGGTGGCGATCTCGACGCTGGTCTTGGCTATGGTGCCTGCGGTCTTGCTCAGGGTGTCCGCGACGGCTGTCGCGGTTGTGACCGATGCGGTGGTGAGGGCGGTGGCGGTCTCGACGCCCGACGCGAAAACGCGCAGCGGCAAAGACCGGCTTATCGACGTGGCAATGCTCAATTGCTGTCTGCGCTGCCGATTAGTTGGTGCTGCGCAAGTTGGGGGCACCCGCCCGCCGACCGGTCGTCTTCTTGGCAGCAGACTTGGCCGGTGTCTTGGCGGGTTTCTTTTGCGGCTGGGCTTTTTCGGCCGCCGGTTTGTCGGGCACCGGGGCGAGTTTCGCCTTGGCCGGGGAGGCGGATTCCTCAGGCTTCTCGCTCAGCTTGCGCAAGACCAGCGCACCGCCACCGACCGCCAACAGAATCGGCCACTCGACGAGGCCGGTAAAACCAAGCGCACCGATGGCCAGCGCGGCCGCCGCCGTCGACTTGCTGCCGCTGCCGATGCCTTGCTGAATGCCCTCGGCGGCTCCCTTGACGCCGCCGACAACTCCATTAATCGCGGCGCCCCCGATAGCACCCGCGGCCGCCGTGGTCGCCGATGCAGCTTGATTAACTGTTCGACCAACAGTGCGGACCGCTCCGCCGACGAAACTCATGATCAATCACTCCCTGGCTTTAACCCTTTATATACCTCTGCGTCAAACGCCCACAGCAACAAAAGGTTGTTCCTGGCACGTTTCAAATAAAAGCCTGCCACGTTACAAACTTGCAGACAATGAAGGCCGGTCAGGGGCGTGCGCGCCGTTACGTGACTCAGCTGGACCGCACTTCGACCAGCACCGGCGCATGGTCGCTGGGGGCGTTGCCTTTGCGCTCCTCCCGGACGATCTGCGCATCGGTCACCCGGTCGGCCAACGCCGGTGACGCCAAGATGAAATCGATGCGCATACCGCGATTCTTCGGGAACCGCAGTTGGGTGTAGTCCCAGTACGTGTAGACCCCGGGCCCGGGGGTGAAAGGCCTTACCACATCGGTGAATTGGGCGTCGACGATGGCGTTGAACGCCGTCCGCTCCGGCTCGGAGACGTGTGTGCAACCGGCGTAGTACTCAGTGCTCCACACATCGTCGTCGGTTGGGGCGATGTTCCAGTCGCCGACCAGCGCGATCGCCGCGGTGGGATCGTCGCGCAGCCAGTTCTCGGCCGTATTACGCAGTGCGGCAAGCCAATTCAGCTTGTATGTATAGTGCGGATCGGCCAGGTTGCGACCGTTGGGCACGTACAGGCTCCATACCCGCACGCCTCCGCAGGTGGCGCCCAGCGCGCGGGCTTCGGCGGTCGCGGTCACCTCGGGCTTACTGCTCCACGTGGGCTGGCCGTCGAAGCCGATCTGCACGTCGTCGAGACCGACACGGGATGCGATCGCGACGCCGTTCCACTGGTTGAACCCGACGTGGGCAACCTCATAGCCGAGTTCGAACAACGGCAGGGTGGGGAACTGGCTGTCGGAGCACTTCGTCTCCTGCATGGCCAGCACGTCGACCTCGGCGCTGGCCAGCCAATCGACGACGCGGTCCAGGCGCGTGCGGAAGGAATTCACGTTCCAGGTGGCCAGCCGCAGATGCGACTGGCCGCCGTCAACCGTGCCGTCGGGCATGGCTAGAGATTATCGGGGGGCCGGACATAGCGGCGCCGATGGTGCAGCCGGAAACCGAGCGACTCGGCCATCGCGATCGCGTGCGTGTCGTCGTCGCCGGCTCGCAGGTAGGCGCGGGTAGCGCCGCGATGGGCTGCCCAGGCCAGCACTGCTTCGGCCGTGTGCACGTCGGTCAGCCCTACCCACCGCGTCCCATCGGGCGCATCGCTCACCGGCGGGCGCGTCGGGGTGGCGTCGCGATCGTCGTCGAGCGTCGCGGCCATGTGACGTTCGCCCACGTCGCGCACCAATATGCGTTCGGTGCGTTCGGTGGTCATGTCCCCGGGCAGTCGCAACAAACGATCGGGGAGGACCAGCCGCGGTGTCAGGTCGCGGTCCTCACACCACGCGACGATGGCCGGGATGGCAGCGGCGCGAGCCGAAATATCCAGCGGCACTGCCGAATTGGCTTCAAAGTCGGCGCCGCTTCCGGCTCGCAGCAGCCAGCCGTCCAGCCAGGTCTGTTCCACCCCGGGCCACGCCGCGGCCACGGCGTGTTCGAGCGACCGGATCTGCGAAGTGCGCACCGGTGCGTCGGTGAGAACCCGCAGCGCCACCGCGTCGGCGGGGGCAAACTCGACGACCGCACCTGCCTTGGTCCGCACCCGCACCACCGGATCGATCGCCAGCAGATGGCCGACCGCATCGGTCAGCGGCGGGACCGATCCGGCGGGACGTCGGTAGCGAACCGTCACCCGCGTTCCGAGGTCCGGCCACGAAATCATCAGTGACCGAACGGGTCGGGTCCTTCGCCCGGCGTCCACGACAGGCCGGGAACGCCCCAGCCGTGTGACTTGACGGCCCGTTTCGCGCTGCGGGCATGCCGGCCGATCAGGCGGTCCAGATACAGGAAACCGTCGAGGTGCCCGGTCTCGTGCTGCAGCATACGGGCGAACAGGCCGGTGCCCTCGATGGCGACCGGGCTGCCGTCGGCGTCGAGCCCGGTCACCCGGGCCCACTTGGCACGACCGGTGGGGAATGACTCGCCGGGAACCGATAAGCACCCTTCGTCGTCGTTGTCCGGGTCGGGCATGGTCTCGGGTATTTCGGAGGTCTCCAGGACCGGGTTGACGACCACGCCGCGGCGGCGGGCCGTCATTCCGCGGTCGTCGGCGCAGTCGTAGACGAACAACCGCAACCCGTGGCCGATCTGGTTGGCGGCCAGGCCGACCCCGTGCGCGGCGTCCATTGTCTCGTACATGGTTGAGATCAATCCGGCCAACTCCGGCGGGAGCGATCCGTCGGCGGCGACCTGAACCGGCGTCGTAGGAGCGTGCAGGACGGGATCTCCCACAATGCGGATCGGAACGACTGCCATGGTCGGCTAGCTTAAGGCGTGCCCGCGGCGGGGAGCGGCGGCGGGCAATCCAAGTAAGTCTGCCGACTCGCGGGTCTGCATTCCGGCGCAACACTTGTCGGCGTGGTTCAATATTCGCCGAAACGTGCCCGTATGTAGGTCAAGTCATAGAGCAAGAGATTCGCCGGAAGGGCCCAGGGGAAGCGATATGGACAGCGCCATGGCGCGGGCAAATCGATCGGGGGACGACGCTGACATCGCCGACGGGCTGACCCGCCGCGAACACGACATTCTGGCGTTCGAAAGGCAGTGGTGGAAGTTCGCCGGTGTCAAGGAAGAAGCCATCAAAGAGTTGTTCTCGATGTCGGCGACCCGCTACTACCAGGTGCTCAACGCGCTGGTGGATCGGCCCGAAGCGCTGGCCGCCGACCCGATGTTGGTCAAACGGCTGCGGCGGCTGCGCGCCAGCCGCCAGAAGGCCCGCGCGGCGCGTCGCCTGGGCTTCGAACTGACCTGACACCCGTGCGTCTTCGCAGGCGCTTTTGCAGGTTCTGGCCGTCTGCTGGCTACAGTGAACTCGATGAACACGCGTGTGCCCGACTCTTCGGGGCTGCCCCTGCGAGCCATGGTGATGGTGCTGTTGTTCCTCGGCGTCATCTTCCTGCTGCTCGGGTTTCAAGCGCTGAGTTCGTCGGGGAACTCCGATGAAAACTCCTCGTCGCCGTCGTCGGCGAGCAGCAGCGCCGCCCCGGCACCGAGCTCGACCAGCGCCAAGCCCGCCGCGACTCAGGTCGAAGTGAGGGTGCTCAACGTCACTCAGATAGAGGGCGTGGCGCGGCGCACCGCTGATCAACTCAAGGCTGCCGGTTTCAACGTCGCCGAGCCTGGCAACCTGACGCCGTCGCCCCCTGATGTGACAGCCACCACGGTCTACTACGACGCCGAGAGCGAAAAGGCCACGGCCGATGCGGTGGGACAGAAGCTGGGTGCACCGGTCCAAAAGCGAATCCCCGCACTCGCCGATCAGCCGCCCGGCGTCATCGTCCTGGTGACTGGCTGAGGCTTCTCGGCTTTTCGTGTGAACTGACGGCGTTCGGTGTGAACTGACGGCGTTCGGTGTGAATTGACGGCGTTCGGTGTGAATTGACGGCGTTCGGTGTGAACGTAGGGCGGGATCCAGCCGATTTTTGCGCCGTGGTTTCACTCGCGAAGCCGTGGTTTCACTCGCAAAGCCGTGGTTTCACCCGCAAAGCCGTGGGTTCACGCGCAAAGCCGTGGGTTCACGCGCAAAGCCGTGGTTTCACTCGCAAAGCCGTGGGTTCACGCGCAAAGCCGTGGACTCACTACGCAGAACGCTTCGGCGCGCATCGTCGCCAGGCTAGGCTGCTCGCTATGCCTATCCTCGCCGGTCACCGCACTGCCGCCATGTCCGCGCTGGCCGCGGCCAGTTGTGTCGCGCTGCTCAGCGCGTGCTCGTCACCCCAACAGCCGTCGACGACACCGGGCACCACGCCGCCGGTGTGGACCGGATCGTCCGCGCCGTCGTCGGAGCACTCGGCCACCCCGAGCACATCGGCTGCGCCGGCGGGGCAGAGCTTGACCGCGCATCTGAAGGCCGCCGATGGCGGCGAGGTCGCGACGGCCGAGTTCGTGTTCAACAACGGCTATGCCACCATCACGATCAAGACGACCGGCACCCAGCTGAGCCCCGGCTTCCACGGCGTGCACATTCACAAGGTGGGCAAGTGTGAGGGCGACTTCTCGTCCGCCGGTGGTCACTTCCAAAAGCCTGGACACACTGGACACCCCACCAGCGGTGACCTGACCTCATTGCAGGTGCGTGGGGACCATGGCGCACTGTTGGTGACCACCACGGACGCCTTCACCATGAACGATCTGGTGACCCCTGAGAAGACCTCGATCATCATTCATGCCGACGCCGACAACTTTGCCAACATCCCGCCGCGCTACATCCAGAAGCAAGGTGGGGCAGAGGGTCCCGACGAGGCCACGAAGAGTACCGGTGACGCCGGCAAGCGGGTGGCGTGCGGTGTCATCGGTGCCGGCTAGCGGACCGGTCAACAGGGCAACTGCCCATATCGATTTCGCCAGCTCACCGCGGCCGACGGTGGGTGTGGAGTGGGAGTTCGCGCTGGTCGACGCGCAGACTCGTGACCTGAGCAACGAAGCCACCGTGGTCATCGCCGAGATCGGCGAAAACCCGCGCGTACACAAGGAATTGCTGCGCAACACCGTCGAAATCGTCAGCGGCGTCTGTGAATCCGCCGCCGAAGCGATTGACGATCTGCGCGACACCTTGGGCCCGGCCCGCCGGATCGTCCGCGACCGCGGTATGGAGCTGTTCTGCGCCGGCACGCATCCGTTCGCGCGGTGGTCCAGGCAGGAGCTCACCGACGCCCCCCGCTACGCCGAGCTGATCAAGCGCACGCAGTGGTGGGGCCGCCAGATGCTGATCTGGGGAGTACACGTGCATGTCGGAATCTCCTCGGCGGCAAAGGTAATGCCGATCATGACGTCACTGCTCAACTACTACCCGCATCTGTTGGCGCTGTCGGCTTCGTCACCGTGGTGGGGCGGCGACGACACCGGCTATGCCAGCAATCGGGCGATGATGTTTCAGCAGTTGCCCACCGCCGGTCTGCCGTTCCACTTTCAGACTTGGTCGCAGTTCGAAGGCTTCGTGTACGACCAGAAGAAGACCGGCATCATCGACCATATGGACGAAATACGTTGGGACATCAGGCCGTCGCCGCATCTTGGCACGCTGGAGGTGCGGATCTGCGACGGCGTGTCGAACCTGCGCGAGCTCGCCGCCCTGGTCGCGTTGACGCATTGCCTGATTGTCGATTTGGATCGCAGGCTCGACGCGGGCGAGAAACTGCCGACCATGCCCCCTTGGCATGTGCAGGAGAACAAGTGGCGTGCCGCCCGCTACGGCCTGGACGCGGTGATCATCCTGGACGCCGACAGCAACGAGCGACTGGTCACCGACGATCTCGACGACGTGTTGAACCAGCTGGAGCCGATTGCAAAGTCGTTGCACTGCACCGACGAACTCGCGTCGGTGGCCGACATCTATCGGCAGGGCGCGTCGTATCAGCGGCAGCGGCGGGTGGCCGAGGAGCATGACGGCGATTTGCGCGCGGTCGTCGACGCATTGGTCGCCGAGTTGGAGGCCTAGCCATGGCGGAAGTTGCCGCGCGCGCGATGTTTCCGCTCGAGACGGCGTTGCTGCCCCATCAGGATCTGCCGTTGCGCATCTTCGAGCCGCGTTACAGCGCGTTGGTCCGGCACTGCGTTGAGACCGGCGAGCCGTTCGGTGTGGTGCTGATCTCGGCGGGCCGCGAAGTTGGTGGCGGTGACGCGCGTTGTGACGTCGGAGTGCTGAGCCGGATCGCGGCCTGTGTCGATCGCGGCGCGGGCCGGTACTCGCTGCAGTGCCGGACCGGTGAGCGGATTCGGGTGCTCGACTGGCTGCCTGACGATCCCTTCCCGCGTGCGACGGTCGAGCTCTGGCCGGACGAGCCTGGTGATCCCGTGATCGAAGCCCAACTCCTGCAGCTCGAAGACCGGGTGATGGCGTTGTTCAAGCGGATCGCGACTGCCCGCGGCGCGCAGCTGCCGGGCCGCGACGTGCTGCTGGACTACGGTGAAATCGACCGCCACGACGCGGGGGAGCGGCTGTTCGCGCTGGCGTCCCGGGTTCCGATCGGGCCGGCCGACCGCTACGCCGTGCTATCGGCGCCGTCGGCCGCCGATCGGATGGTCGCGCTGACCGAAGCCGTCGAATCCGTGGCCGCGGCCGTGGAGTTCCAGCTGTCCGACTAGTCCGGCGAGCAGAGGCAAAAGCCCCCTCACGCCCGGCGTGTCAGGGGCTTTTGCCTCTGCTCGGCCAGCGACTTCAAGGTGAGCAATTGCTTGCGCATCATCACCAGGTCGCCCAACGCGAGCACACGCGCCAGCGGGCGGGGCCCGGCGAACAGCACACGCGCGTGCAGCCGAGCGCCGGCGCCGTCGGGCCGGATCGCATAGGTCACGGCAACACCTTTGGACACCAGGGTGATGTGCTCGTCTTCGACGAACGATTGCAGCGCGAACAAGGTCATGAAGCGCTGTCCGACTTCGAGGTGAACCAGTTCCGGGTCACGCTCCGCAGGACTGCGTCGGCCGAAGTTGTCCAGAAGGTCGTAGCTGTAGGGCGCCACGCGAAGCTGACACAGCCAGGCGAACACGATCGACGGCGAAGCGTCGATGCTGATCGCGCGGTCCGCCTGGAAGCCGCGACGACACAGCGCATCGCAGGGCAGCGCGCCGGTTCGTTCCGATACCCTGGTGCCCCAGGTAGCGCCGGGAATCACGACAACGATCTCCTAACTTGCAGCCATCCGAGTCAGGCCACGACGAGCGCTGCGCTCCATCAGCCGCGGTGCAACGATCCGATGCAGCGGGCCGATCATCGCCCACACCGTTCGGGCGGCGATTTTGTGACAAAAATGCAGGCGAGTGGTGAGTACGGCGCGCCCGTCCTGGCGTCGTAGCGTCAGTTGGCCGCGCATGAGCGGCCCGCCCGTCGTTAACACGATCTCATCGTGATCCGAACGCGTGATCGGCCAGCCGATTATGTGCTCAGGTGAGGAATACGGACCCAGGCGAAATCTCAGTATGTGGCGGTGAATCCACAACACAAGGTTCCCCAACGCGCCTGGCTCCTGACCCAGCGCGTCACGGAACGCCCGTTCGGCACTCCGCACGTCGCCATGAAGGATGGGGACCTCGAAGACGTCCACGTAATCGGCCTCGCCGGTTGCTGCCCGCTCGGCGAGCGCTTGTGCCGCAACCCTTTTCAGCGTCCAGCGCACCGCGACGCGGTGTCCGCCACTGCCGATGACCAGCGCGCGATAGACCTTGCCGTGCAGCCCGGGAAAGGCGGCCCAGGTCAGCGCCCGCAGGCAGGTGCCGTCGCCGACGCCGTCCATCTCGAACACCCAGCGGTAGATCGCGAACGGGTGTCGCCCCTTGAGCTCCAACCGTTCGGGCGCCGTCGCTTCGTCGAGCACAAAACCGAATGGCACGGTCGACGGGTCTTGCGGATCGCGGCACATCACACGCAGCAGGGCCGACCACACTTCCTCCGGCGATGCGTCGATTGAGATAGCATGCTCATCGATATAGGGCAATCGTTCCATATAGAAGGACTGTACTAGATCGTGGCACCTCCGCGGAAGCATGAGACCGATGTGATCCTCGACGCAACGCGGGATCTGGTGCTCACGCACGGCCCGCGGGCGGCCAGCGTGGCGGCGATCGCCAAGGCGAGCGGCGCGCCGGCCGGGACGCTGTATCACCGGTTCGGCAACCGCGACGGTGTGGTGACCGCTGCCTGGCTTCGCGCACTCGAGCGCTTCCAGTCACTGGCGCTGGCTGCTCAGGCGAAGACTGCGCTGGATACCGCGACGGCAATGGCCGTGTCGGCAGTCAGTTTCGCGCGTGAGCTTCCGGACGACGCGCGACTGCTGTTGAGCATCCGGCCCGACGATCTGCGCGACGGCAAGCCGGACGCGGCGTTCCGGCAGACCCTCGCCACGATGAACGCGCCGCTCATCGAGCGGGTGCGCGAGCTGGCCCGCGACCTCTACGGCAACAGCGATGCGCGGGCGGTCGATGCGGTGAGCAGAGCCGTCGCCGATCTGCCGTACGCCGTGGTGCGGCGTCATGCCCACGACGATCCGATGCCTGACTGGCTGGAGTCCGATGTCGCGGCGGCCGCCCGGGCGGTGCTACAGAGCTTTGGCGGGACCGGTCGGTGACCGATCTTGATCGCCCCGACCGGGCGGGTCCTCTACCGGCACCAAGGGCAGTGCGGCCAGCGGGAACAAGCCCGACACCGCGAACGCCAGCGGGTAACCGGCCACCATGATCAGCTCGGCGAACACCGGTGGCGCGACGGCTACTACCAGGCGCTCAAAGGTGTTCTGCTTGCCCAGTGCCCAGCCGCTCCAAAACGGCCCGGCGATCTCCGGGATCTTGGTGAACGGCAGCCCATTGTCGCCCGTCAGCGCCGCGGCGACGACCATGACCGCCACGCTCAACCCCACGTCCAGCTGATCGGTGAGCGCCAACGCCATCATCACCGCTGCGGTGACCACCGCGAGCTTGCGTACCGGCCGCATCCGCGAGCCGATCCGGTCCGCCCATCGCCCGGCCGCAATGCGGAACAGGGCGCCCAGCAATTGCGACAGGCCGATCAGCACGCCGGCCCAGGTCATCGACAGGTGATGCTTGGTGGTGAACCAGATCAGCATGAATGTCAGCACCACGGGTTGCGGCATCATCAGCATTGCTGAGGCAAAGTGGATGCGCCACAACGCTGTTCCGCGGTAAAGCTCAGCCAGTTCGTGCATGTCGACATCGGATCGCTCGTCGCGCGGCGGGTCGTGAATGCTCAAAGCGCTCGCCACCGCCGCCAGCGCACACAGGCTCGCGGGAAATAACAGCGCCACCGCGAAGTTTCGTCTCCCCAGCTCGGGAATCACCAACGCGGCCACGGCGATACCCAGCGGCTGTGCGGTCTGCCGTATCCCCATGGCCAGGGCCCGCCGATGCTCGGGGAACCAGCCGGTGACCAGCCGGCCGCTGGCCGTGATGCAGCTGGCGGCGGCCATGCCGCCGAGCACCAGAAACGTCCCGACCAGCACCATCGAATGCACGGACGCCGCGGTGAAGCCGGCCACGGCGGTCAATCCCAAGCCCAGCGAGAGCACTATCCGCTCGCCGAAACGATCCAGCAGGTGACCCCAGCCGATCAAAGTGAGCATCATTCCGACACTCGGCATCGATGACAGCAGAGCTGCCTGTGCCAGGCTGTGGCCTTCTTTGGCGAGCAACGGAATCAGGAAGGCTACGCCGTTGATGAAGACGTTGGCCGACAGTGTCGCGGTCTGCGACACCAGCAGCATCGACCAGCGCCGGGCCGCGCTTACTTCTCGTGCGGCTTCTTCCGTCGTCATCGCTGGCTGCTCTCTTCAAAGTGCGCCATTGTGCGCCGAGTCGCGTAGGCGACCGCGCTGACGGCGAACATCGCGGCCGTGAGCATTAGCCACCTACCGAGAAACGGCTCTTGGGTGAGTCCAGTGTCCTGGAAGTACTTCGTCGCGCCCTGCTTGATGATGTCCGGCAAGAAAATAAGCATCAGCAGCGCGGAGCCAAGCGCCGGAACCCGCACGTAGTTGAGCGCCGGCACTCGAGATTCGCGCCGCTGTTTCGTTCCGATGCCTAGGAATCGGTCTGCCAACGCGTACAGCGGAAACAGCACCAGGTCATGGAAGATAATCGCCGCGGCGAACCACAATGTCATCGATTTCCACCACGTACCTTCCGGCTTCCACAGGGTGGATGGCTGGGCCGTGACAACCAGGTAACCCAATAGCGCGAATCCGGACAGCATGGTCAGTAGGTGTACCGGGCCAGACCCATACAGGTCGCGGAAAACACTTGTCGCCCGGGACATCTCAGCCCACCTCGAAGTTGATGGAGCTCACCCATTTGGTGTTGTGCACTCCAGGAAGGGCGGGCACGATGATCCGCGCCGGGTAACCGTGATCGAGTGATAGGTCGGCGCTGTTCACCCGCAGCGCCAGCATGGCATCGGGATCGGCGATCTGGTTTCGCTGCAGGGTGGCACGGTTGAAGTAGCCTTCACGTCCGAGCGACGACACCAACGCCGAACGCGGTGCGGGCACACCGGCCAACTTAGCCAGCTCGGCCAGTCGCACTCCGCTCCACTCTTGCGTGGTCGACCAGCCCTGCACGCACGCGATAGGCAGGCGCGCGCTGTGTTGGTTCATCGCGAGCAGTTCGGCACGCTGCAACACCACCGGCATCGGACCCCCGCGAAGGGTAAGCCGCCAGCTCGCACCGGTCTCTGCAGGGTCGACGTCGACACCGGCAGCCGTCTTGTTGATCCGAAAGTCGTTGGGCCCCTTCCCGGTCGTGTCGCCGGTGGGGAGCATCAGCGGTAGGTGGCGAGCGACACCGCCGATCGTTTGCCCCGCGGTAACCAGGGCCGTCAGCAGTACGCCACCGCCGACCAGCCCGAGTGCACCGCGGCGGCTCATCGTCGGCGGTGCCGGGTCGGTGGCGACGAGCTCGTCGGGATCGGGCGGCTCGGGACGGGTGTCAGCCCGACTGGTGCGCAAAACTTCTCGCATCGACATCGACCGCAGAGCAGTAATCATGCGCGAAACCTTGAGGGTGATGTGCATCGTGAAGCCGGCGATGAATACCCACGCGCCGTAGTAGTGCGCGGGGAAGAAACTGAATCCGAAGATGTAGTCGTATTGGATGTACAGCACACCGGTGACAATTTCGAACAATATTCCGCCGACCAGCATTGCGATCGAAAGTCGTTCCAGCACTTGAGCTATCGACCGGCTCGGTGGCCATGCGAACAGCCGCGGGATCACCGACCAGAGCTTGGCCAACACCACGGGAATGAGCACTAGTCCTAGACCGACGTGCAGGCCCTGGCTGAGTTGGTACAGCCACAGCGGGTGCGTGGGCCAGTCGAAGCTCGGCAACTTGAGCCAACCCACATGGACCGGCAGCGCCTGACCGAACTGAGGTCCATAGGCAATGTAGGAGAGCAAGCCCGTCAGAATCACGATCGGCAGCCCCACCAACAGCACTAAACCGAAGACCGCCGTCAGCCAGGGTCCGCGCAGCGGGCTGCGCCAACGATGAAGCCGGTCGAAGCCGGGTGGAGGACGCATCGAGGAGCGATACCCTAGACGACGGCGAGCAAACGTTACAGAGCTTTGGCGAACGCGCGTAGCGAATCGACCTGCAGTGCATCCAAAGACGGGCGCACCGTGTTGTGGGCGGCTGCCAAGTCGGCGGCAGTCACGTCGGCGGCGTCGATGGAACGCCGCATCGCGGTCAACGCGGCCTCGCGCAGCAGAGCCACGCAGTCGGCCGCGCTGTAGCCGTCCAGCCCGGCGGCCACCTCGTCGAGGTCGACGTCGGAACTCAGCGGAATCGATTTCCCTGCGGTGCGCAGGATTTCCCGCCGGGCGTCGGCGTCGGGGGGTTCGACGAACACGAGGCGCTCCAGCCGGCCTGGCCGCAGCAGGGCTGGGTCGATCAGGTCGGGCCGGTTGGTCGCGCCCAGCACGACGACGTCGCGCAGCGGGTCGATGCCGTCGAGCTCGGTGAGCAGTGCGGCTACCACGCGATCGGTCACGCCGGAGTCGAAGCTCTGGCCGCGCCGCGGCGCCAGCGCGTCGACCTCGTCAAGGAACACCAGCGACGGCGCCGAATCGCGGGCCCGTCGAAACAATTCGCGAACCGCTTTCTCCGAAGAGCCCACCCACTTGTCCATCAGCTCGGAGCCTTTGACCGCGTGCACGCTGAGCCGTCCGGTGCTGGCCAGCGCGCGGACCACGAAAGTCTTGCCGCAGCCGGGCGGGCCGTATAGCAACACCCCGCGCGGCGGGTCGACGCCCAGCCGGGCGAAGGTGTCCGGATGTTGCAACGGCCACAGCACCGCTTCGGTCAGGGCCTGCTTGGCGTCCGCCATGTCGCCGACGTCGTCGAGCGTGACGTTCCCGACGCTGACCTCTTCGCCGGCCGAACGGGACAGCGGCCGGATGACGGTCAGCGCACCGAGCAGGTCGTCCTGGCTGAGCGCCGGCGGCTGGCCGTCGGCGCTGGCCCGCGCGGCCGCCCGCAGCGCCGCCTCGCGCAACAGCGCAGCCAGGTCGGCGACGACGAAACCCGGTGTGCGGCTGGCAATCTCGTCGAGATCCAGGTCGCCGGTGGGGACCGGCTTGAGCAGCGCTTCCAGCAGCGCCTTGCGGGTCCCGGTGTCGGGCAGCGGCAAGCTCAGCTCCCGGTCGCACAGCTCGGGTGAGCGCAGGCGCGGATCGAGCTGGTCCGGTCGCGCGGAAGTGGCGATCAGCGCAACACCGTCGGTGGCCACCGCGGTGCGCAGCTCGGCCAGGACCAGCGCGGCGACCGGCTCCGCGGTAGCCGGCAGCAGGGCGTCGACGTCGGTGATCAGCAGCACCCCGCCGCCGTCTCGCACCGTCGTCACCGCCGAGCTGACGGCTTTGAGGCGGTCTTCGGCGGCCAGCGCGCCGGCCTCGGGGCCGTCCAGCTCCACCAGCCTGCGTCCGGCGCACACCGCGCGCACCAACGTCACCTTGCCGACACCCGCCGGCCCCGACACCAGCACGCCCAGATTGGTGCCGGCGCCCAGCGTCTTGAGCAGGTGCGGCTCGTCGAGCGCAAGCTTGAGCCATTCGGTGAGCTTGGCGGCTTGCGGCTGTGCGCCCTTGAGCTCCTCGACCTGGATCTCGGGACTGGCCCGGAAGGTCAGGCTGACCTGTTCGTGGGTGGACGTCGCGGCGTTGCGTGGGCCTCCCGGAACCCCAGCACCCCAGGTGACCAATGAGTTGGGCTGCACGCTGACCGGTCCGGCGGGGTCGACGCCGGTGACGGTCAGCAGCTCGGATGTCCAGCTGATGCCGACCGATGCCGCCAGCGCGCGGGTGGCAGCCGACGTCGACGTGCCCGGACCGAGGTCGCGGGGCAGGAGTGACACGGCGTCGCCGACGGTCATCACCTTGCCGAGCAAGGCCTGCCGCAGGGTGAACGACGAGATCGACTGGCTGGCCAGCGCCGAACCGCTCAACGTCACCGACCGGGCGCCGTAGACGGTGACCGGGCTGACGATCACCTCGGTGCCCTCCCGCAGTCCGGCGTTGGACAGCGTCACGTCGTCCAGCATCACGGTGCCGACCGGGATGTCCTGGGCGGACATGCTTGCCACCGCCGCAGTGGTCCGCGACCCGGTCAGCGACACCGCATCCCACTCCCGGATGCCAAGGGCGGCAACGGCGCTCGGGTGCAACCGGATGACGCCGCGGCGCGAGTCGACCGCTGAGGTGTTCAGCCGGGCGGTGAGCGTTAGTTGACGGCCCGTGTCTCCCGATTGGGGGGAGGTCGGGGAAGTCACTGCAATCGCCCACCCGGTTTGCGCAGTCCCAGCCGTGCCATCGACCGCCCGCTCGGCTTACGCAGCCCCAGCCGAGCCATCGATCTGCGGTTCGGCTGTGCCCGACGGTCCGCGCGCCGCAACGCGCGGCGCTGCTTGGAGGTGTCTTCCCATACTTCGGGGTGCCGGTCGAGCCAGTGCTTGGTGCGGATGGCGAACGGAACGTGCAACAGGTAGGCGATGATGATCACCCAGATCGTGATGAAGGGCTCCAACACCGCAGCAGCCGCAAAGATCACCAGCAGTGCCAGCAGGGCGGCGGCATACTTCGGCGGCACTCGCACGGCGTGCATCTTTATCATCGGGATCCCGCTGACCAGGAGTATCGACGTTCCCGTCACCCAGATGCACAGGAACCACACCGAGCTCCACCAGCCGTCGCCGAACTGCAGTTTGAGCCCCATCAGACCGATCAACGAGATAGCGCCGGCGGGCGCGGGCATCCCGACGAAGAATTCGTGCGCGTAGGCGGGCTGGGTCCCGTCGTCCTGAAGCGCGTTGTAGCGCGCCAGCCGCAACACCACGCACACCGCGTACAGCAACACCACCACCCAACCGACCGGCCACCGCGACAGCGTCGACACGTAGAGCACCAGGGCAGGCGTCACGCCGAAGTTCACCGCGTCGGCCAAAGAGTCGATTTCGGCGCCCATCCGGGACTGCGCGTCGAGGGTGCGGGCCACCCGGCCGTCGAGCCCGTCCAGGATGGCAGCAGCGGTGATCAGCGCCAGCGCGGGCACCAGCCGGTGCTCCAGCGCGAACCTGATCGCGGTCAACCCCGCGCAGATGGACAGCACCGTCATAGCGCTGGGCAGGATCTGCAGGTTGACCGATCGCCTGCTCCGAGGCTTGTCGATCATGGCAGCTCGGCCAGCACGGTTTCGCCGGCAAGCGCACGCTGCCCCACCTTGACGAGCGGCTCCGCGTCCGGCGGCAGGTAGGTATCCAGCCGGGACCCGAATCGGATCAGCCCGTAGGTGTCGCCGATCGACAGCTTGTCCCCGATATGCGCGTCGCACACGATACGGCGCGCGACCAGCCCGGCTATCTGGACCGCCACCACTTCGGCCCCGCTGGCAGTGCGGATCCGGATGCTGGTGCGCTCGTTCTCGTCGCTGGCCGCGGGCAGGTCGGCCGACCCGAAGCGGCCCGGCCGGTGCTGTACCGCGATCACCTCACCGCTGATCGGGGCGCGCTGCACGTGGGCGTCCAGTATCGACAAGAAGATGCTGACCCGTGGCAGCGGCTTGTCGCCCATGCTGAGTTCGGCGGGCGGTGCGGCCGAGTCGATCAGGCAGACCAGGCCGTCGGCGGGCGCGACGACCGCCCCGGGGCGGGTAGGTGGCACGCGCGGCGGGTGGCGGAAGAACCCCGCGCAGGCCCCGGCGGCCAGCAGGCCGCCCCGGCGCAGCCACCGGTAGCGGCGGCCGCCCGCGGCGCCGGCCAGCGCCACGGCCAGGCCGGCCGAGATGAATGGCAGTCCGGCCCGATGGACCGGCGGAACGGTGGAGCGCACCAAGTCCAGCAGGTGCGCGGGGCCCTCCGTAGCGGACGGGCCGGAAGGGCGGGGAGGGCGGGGTGCCACGCGGTCATCTTACGGAGCCAACGGCGAGGTTGGTCCGCGCCCGTGTGGGGAACAGCGATGTCGGGGCCGGGCGCCACGGTCCTAAACTGACGCAGTCGAGGGGGTCTGGCGAATTTTCAGGCAATGGCTGGGTCGCGACGCCGGACAGCTGCGGCGCGCAAAGGTAGGGGTTACCGCTGCCTTTATCGCCCATGCCGTGGTGTTTTCGTCGTGGGCGGCCCACATCCCGCACATCAAGGCCGAGCTCGGTTTGTCCGACGCGGCGCTGGGGACGGCGTTGTTCGGTGCGCCGGTCGGATCTTTGGTGGCCGCGGTCCTGTGCCACTGGGCGCTGCCGCACTGGGGTAGCCAACGCTTGGTTCCCATCACCGTCGCGGGCTATGCGTCCGTCGGAGTGACGGTTGGGCTGGTCAAGTCGGGCCCGATGTTGTTTGCGGCGCTCGCTCTGTGGGGGATGTTCCAGAGCGCTCTCGACGTCGCGATGAACACCCAGGCCGCCACGATCGAACGAGCCGCGCAGGCTCCCATCATGGCGCGCTTTCACGGGATGTGGAGTCTTGGTGCGTTGCTGGGAGCCCTGATCGGTGCGGCGTCCGTCAGTGCGGGCGTCGGTCTGACCGCTCAGCTGGTGGTGCTGGGGGTGGTCGTCGTGGTCGTGGTGGAAGCGCTGACCCGGCAGCTGCTTCCCGACGCCAGGGCGGCCGCTGCTCCGTCGGAAGCGGGCCCCGGGAAGCGGTCCTGGATGACGCCGACGGTTGCCGTCCTGTGCGCGGTGGTGTTTGCGTCGTTCCTGTGTGAGGGCGCCGCGACCGACTGGTCGGCCAATTATGTGCACGAGGTCGTCGGCGCCGGGCCGGGCGTATCCGCGCTGAGCTATGCGGCATACACCTTGACGATGGTGGTGACCCGGTTCGCCGCACTGCGACTGCACTCGCGGGTGTCCGCCCGTCTGTTGCTTCCCGCGCTGGCGCTGCTGGCCGCGGTGGGGATGAGCGTGACACTGGCGACCGCCAACCCGGTGGTCAGCGTGATCGGGTTCGCCAGTTTGGGAGCCGGGGTGGCACTGCTGGTGCCCACCGCCTTCAGCGCGGCGTATTCGGCCAGCAGCGCCGGATCGGCGATCGCGATCGTCGCAGCGACCGGCTGGGTGGGCTACCTGCTCGGTCCGCCGCTGATCGGTCACCTTGCCGGGTGGGTCGGATTGTCGACGGCTCTCATCACCATCCCTGTGATGGTCTCGCTCGCCGGAATTGTCATCCTCTGCGGCCGCGCCTTTGATGCCGCCGACGAATTCCACCGCGACGTGTCCGTCCCGAACAGGGCCGCCGCCTAGCTCAGATCCCAGACCTGTACCTGAGTCCCGGCCGGCACTTCCACGACGTCCTCCGGGATGTCCAGCAGGCCGTTGGCCGAAGCCAGCCAGCGCAGGTGGTGTGAAGCCGGTGGGCCGTAGCTGGTGACGCTGGCAGCTTCAGTGTCGAGCACCGCGCGACGGAACTGCCGCTTGCCGCTCGGTGAACGCAACGACTCGCCGAGAACCGCGAGCCGGTGCGGCCGCTCCGGATCCGGAAATCCCATCGCCCTGCGCAGCGCGGGACGGATGAACACCTCGAAGGACACCTGCGCGCTGACCGGGTTGCCGGGCAGGGTGACGATCGGTATGCCCGCAACGCGGCCGACGCCCTGCGGCATGCCGGGCTGCATCGCCACCTTGACGAATTCCACGCCCTGGTCACCCTCGCGGCCGAACGCGTCTTTGACCACCTCGTAGGCGCCGGCGCTGACACCCCCGCTGGTGATGATCAGGTCCGAATCGGCGGCGTACCGGTCAAGGACCTCGCTGAACTGCGCGACATCGTCTTCGGCGGTCGGGCTGGCGACTACCTCAGCACCCGCATCGCGAACCGCCGCGGCCAGCATGACCGAGTTGGACTCGTAGATCTGACCGGGCCGCAGCGGGGTGCCCGGCGGCACCAGCTCTGTTCCGGTGGAGATCACCAGCACCCGCTGTCGCGGGATCACCGTCAACCGGTCCATTCCCAGCGCCGCGACCAGACCGAGCACCGCCGGCGTCACGACCTGGCCCGCGCTCAGCACCGTGGTGCCGGCAGCGACGTCTTCGCCCGCGCGGCGGATGTGCTTGCCGGGCGGTTTGGTCTGCCGGATCGTCACCGACTCGGCGCCGCCGTCGGTGTCTTCGACCGGCACGACGGTCGTCGCCCCGGCCGGCATCGGTGCGCCGGTCATGATCCGGTGCGCCGTACCGGGCTTCAAGGTCAGCTCGTCGGTGCGCCCGGCCGGTATGTCCTCGGCGACCGGCAACACCACGGGGAGTTCCGGTGTCGCAGCCGAGATGTCCTCGGCGCGTACCGCATAGCCGTCCATCGCGGAGTTGTCGAAGACCGGCAGCGACAGCTGCGCTACCACGTCGTCGGCCAGTACCAGGCCCTGTGCCTCTGCCAGCGGAACCGCGATCGGTGGACGCGCGCCGATCATCGCGGCGACGACACGCTGATGTTCCTCGACTGACCGCATGACTCAGACCGGGAAGCTCACGCCGGTGAGTTCTTCGGAGACGGTCCAGAGCCGACGTTGCAGGTCCACGTCATGGGACTGCGCGCTGGACTGGACGAGCTTCGGGTGTCCGCGCTGTTCACCTAGCCCGTCGGGGCCGTAATACTGCCCACCTTCCACGGTCGGATCGGTGGCGGCCCGCAGCGTCGGCAGGGCACCCGCCTCGGCGCTCTGGAAGAACAACGGCGCGAACACGTTCAGCGGCCGCAAGATTCGCGGAACGTTGCGGGCCAGCTCGGTGCTCGAACCTCCGGGGTGGGCGGCGACGGCGATGGTGGCGGCCTTCGGAGCCCGCTCTTTCGAGGCGAGCCGGCGCTGCAACTCATAGGTGAACAGCAGGTTGGCCAGTTTCGACTGCCCGTACGCGGCGACCCGGCTGTAGTCGCGTTCCCAGTTCAGATCGTCGAAGTGGATCGCGGCGCGAATCCGGTGGCCGATGCTGCTGACCGTCACCACCCGCGACCCGCGCACCGGCAGCAGATGGTCGAGCAGCAGCCCGGTCAACGCGAAATGGCCGAGATGGTTGGTGCCGAACTGGAGCTCGAACCCGTCCTTGGTGACCTCCTTGGGCGTCCACATCACCCCGGCGTTGTTGATCAGCAGGTCGATCCGCGGGTAGGTGCTGCGCAGCGCATCGGCGGCGGCGCGTACCGAATTCAGCGAGGTCAGATCGAGTTCCTGCAGCGTGACATCTGGCTTAGGGGCTTTTGGTTTGGCGGCGATGATGCGGGCCAGCGCGGTGTTGCCCTTCTCGAGATTGCGTACCGCCAGCACCACGTGCGCGCCACTCAAGGCCAGCATTTCGGCGGTGTGATAGCCGAGGCCGGTGTTGGCGCCGGTGACGATGGCAATCCGGCCGCTCTGATCCGGGATGTCGGCGTCCGACCACTTACGGGTCGTTCTACCGGCATTTGTGGCTTTCGAGCTCATGGCCGCGAATCTACCCACTCGGGTCGGGTGGCGCGCAGGTGCGGCACCCGGCTGGCGAGCAGACGCAGAATCGCGCTTTTTGAAGTTAAAAAGGGCGATTCTGCGTCTGCTCGCCGTGGACTAGACCCAGTAGTTGTCGTGGCCGACGAAGAATTCGCGGCGCTCGTCGTCCGTCATGTCGGCCAGGCTGGGCAGGCCCTCGAAATAGCCCTCGCGGGGTCCGCCAGGAGCGAACAGCATCAGGATCGATGCGGTTTCGTCGGCCTCGTTGCGGAAGCCGTGAATGCCGCCCGGCGGCACATACAAGTAGTCGCCGGCGGACGCGTCGACCCAGTCCCGGCCGTCGTACATGCGCATTGTTCCGGACAGCACGAAGAACGACTCGGACATCGTCTTGTGGAAGTGCGGCCCGGGCCCGCCGCCGGCCGGGGGGATGTCGACGCGATACAAACCGAAGTCGCCGTCGGTGGACTTCTGGGTGGCCAAGTAGTGGTATTTGGTCCCGCCGAGCCGGTAGTCGGACGGCTGGTCGGCACGTCTGAGCCAGGCGGTGACTTCGCCTGCGTCGCCGGTGTAGCGGGGTGGTGGATAGTGCGGAATGGCGAGGGACATACCTCCCAGTGTGGCGGCGATAGCATCGCGAGCGTGGGTGGGCTGACGAGAGAGGAACAAATCCGAGCTGAACGGCTCGTCGACGCTGAGCAGAAGGCGGCGCAGTTGTTCGACGAAATCGAACGGCGCGCCATGGTTCGCCCCGGCGTCGGGGAGCAGGAGTTGTCCGACGACATTCGTGACCTCGCCGCGGACATGTTCGGAGTGACCCGCCACTGGCATCGACGGATCGTGCGAGCCGGCGAGAATACGCTGCAGCCTTTCAAGGAGCGCCCGCCGGATCGGGTGATTGCCGATGACGACATCGTTTTCCTCGACCTGGGACCGATTTTCCAGGAGTGGGAGGCAGACTTCGGCCGAACATTCGTCCTGAGCGACGATCCGGACAAAAAGGCTCTCCGCGACGCACTACCGCGGGTGTGGCAGGCCGGTCGCGACTACTTCGAGAGCCGCCCCCACATCACCGGCGCCGAGCTGTTCGACTTCGTCGTCGGGGTGTCCCACGCCGAGGGCTTTGAGTGGGCCAGCCATATCGCCGGTCATCTGGTCGGGGAGTTTCCGCACAGGAAGATCGCCGGTCCTGGCATCGAGTGGTACATCATGCCGGGGTCGGACAAGCCGATGCGGCGCGAGGACCCAACCGGCCGAATCTGCCACTGGATCCTGGAAATTCATCTGGTCGACCGCATCCGTGGCTTCGGCGGTTTCTATGAACAGTTGCTCGACCTGCCCTGAACCGGGGCGCCCTGTCCTTGCACTCGGCATAGGCGAGTGCTAAGAATGACGTTGGCACTCGCGACCGGTGAGTGCTAGGTCGGGACGGTGAGGCCAGCTCTGGTCGTCCGTCGCGGGCACTGCGCCCGGCCAGCGTAAGTAATAGGGTGGCCGCCACATGGCCATCCGGTGCCATCCCCAAATTCGGAGGAATCACTTCGCAATGGCCAAGACAATTGCGTATGACGAAGAGGCCCGTCGCGGCCTCGAGCGGGGCCTGAACAGCCTCGCCGACGCGGTAAAGGTGACGTTGGGCCCCAAGGGTCGCAACGTCGTCCTAGAGAAGAAGTGGGGTGCCCCCACGATCACCAACGATGGTGTGTCCATCGCCAAGGAGATCGAGCTGGAGGACCCGTACGAGAAGATCGGCGCCGAGCTGGTCAAGGAAGTCGCCAAGAAGACCGACGACGTCGCCGGTGACGGCACGACGACGGCCACGGTGCTGGCCCAGGCGCTGGTGAAAGAGGGCCTGCGGAATGTCGCGGCCGGTGCCAACCCGCTGGGTCTCAAGCGCGGTATCGAGAAGGCGGTCGAGAAGATCACCGAGACCCTGCTCAAGGGGGCCAAGGAGGTCGAGACCAAGGAGCAGATCGCTGCCACCGCTGCGATTTCGGCGGGTGACCAGTCGATCGGCGACCTGATCGCCGAGGCGATGGACAAGGTCGGCAACGAGGGCGTCATCACCGTCGAGGAGTCCAACACCTTTGGCCTGCAGCTCGAGCTCACCGAGGGCATGCGGTTCGACAAGGGCTACATCTCGGGCTACTTCGTCACCGACGCCGAGCGTCAGGAAGCGGTCCTCGAGGACCCCTACATCCTGCTGGTCAGCTCCAAGGTGTCGACGGTCAAGGACCTGTTGCCGCTGCTGGAGAAGGTTATCCAGGCCGGCAAGCCGCTCCTGATCATCGCCGAGGATGTCGAGGGCGAGGCGCTGTCCACCCTGGTCGTCAACAAGATCCGCGGCACCTTCAAGTCGGTAGCCGTCAAGGCCCCCGGCTTCGGTGACCGGCGCAAGGCGATGCTGCAGGACATGGCCATCCTCACCGGTGGTCAGGTCATCAGCGAAGAGGTCGGCCTGACGCTGGAGAACGCCGACGTCTCGCTGCTGGGCAAGGCCCGCAAGGTGGTCATCACCAAGGACGAGACCACCATCGTCGAGGGCGCCGGTGACTCCGACGCCATCGCCGGCCGGGTGGCGCAGATCCGCGCCGAGATCGAGAACAGCGACTCCGACTACGACCGCGAGAAGCTGCAGGAGCGCCTGGCCAAGCTGGCCGGCGGTGTTGCGGTGATCAAGGCCGGCGCCGCTACCGAGGTCGAGCTCAAGGAGCGCAAGCACCGCATCGAGGACGCGGTCCGCAACGCCAAGGCGGCCGTGGAGGAGGGCATCGTCGCCGGTGGCGGCGTGACCCTGCTGCAAGCGGCCCCGGTCCTCGAGGAGCTGAAGCTCTCCGGTGACGAGGCCACCGGTGCCAACATCGTGCGCGTCGCGCTGGAGGCCCCGCTGAAGCAGATCGCGTTCAACTCCGGGCTGGAGCCAGGCGTGGTGGCCGAGAAGGTGCGCAACCTTCCGGCGGGCCAGGGCCTCAACGCCGCCACGGGTGAGTACGAGGACCTGCTGAAGGCCGGCGTTGCCGACCCGGTGAAGGTGACCCGTTCGGCGCTGCAGAACGCGGCGTCCATCGCGGGCCTGTTCCTCACCACCGAGGCCGTCGTCGCCGACAAGCCGGAGAAGGCGGCCGCTCCCGCGGGCGACCCGACCGGCGGCATGGGCGGTATGGACTTCTAGTCCTGGTACGAAAAAGCCCGGCTCCCTCGTGGGGCCGGGCTTTTTCGTGTCTCGTGTCTGCGGCTCGGCGATGTTCGCCGAGCGTGGGTGAAAAGTACGTTCACACATTGAAATTCGTCCACACGCTCGATGCACACGTCATCGCTGCCGCACGCTCAACATGAGGCCATGGACGGCGCGCCATTTCTCGGTAGTCAGGCGCTCAGACGTGGCGCCGTCACACGCAACGACCTGCGCACGCGATATCGAGCGGTGTTCCGCGACGTGTACATCTACGTCGGCGAGGCAGGGACGCTGGAGCTGACGGCAGCCATCAAAGCTCGGGCGGCGTGGTTGTCGACGGGCGCGACCTTGGCCGGCCTATCCGCCGCTGCTGTTCATCGCACGAAGTGGCTCGACGCGGCTGCGCCCGCTGAGATCGTCCGTGCTGACCGCCACGGCCAGCGAGGCATTGTGGTGCGCAGCTATCAGCTGGCTGAAGACGAGGTGCATTCGGTCCGTGGAATGCGGGTAACGACCCCTGCCCGAACTGCATTCGACATCGGTCGCGTCGTGCCCGCTGCCAAAGCGATACCCATCCTCGACGCTTTGCTCAATGCGACAGGTATCAAACCTGCAGACGTTGTCGACTTGGCTGACCGGCACCCGGGAACCCGCGGCATCCGGCGGCTGCGGTCCGCGCTGCAGTTGGTCGACGGTGGTGCGGAGTCGCCGCAGGAGACGAGGGTGCGGCTGCTACTAGTAGCCGCAGGACTGCCAAAGCCGGAGACTCAGATCGAGTTTCGGGACCTGCGCATCCGGGTCGACATGGGGTGGCGCGAGTGGAAGGTCGCTGTTGAATACGACGGTATACAACATTGGGACGACCCATATCAGCGGGCGTGGGATATCGAGCGAATCGCCCTGCTGGAAGCGGCCGGTTGGACGGTGATCAGAATCAGCGCGGCGATGCTGTCGCGGCCGCAGATAATCGTTGAGCGCGTCAGGGCGAAGCTCGCCGAGCGTGGGGCCTATGGACCACAGCGAGGCAGTTCCCGTACATAAAACCCACACTCGGCGGCTGTAGGTTCGAACCCGTGGCTCTTCCGACTCCATCACCCACCAGTACCGCCGTCGTGACCGGCGCATCGTCGGGCATCGGCTCCGACATCGCGCGCGAACTCGCCGATCGCGGTCACGGCGTCACGCTGGTCGCCCGCCGGGAAGACCGGCTGCGTGACCTGGCCGACGAACTCGCAGGCCGCGTGCGCATCGAGGTGATCGGCTGCGACGTCGCCGACTCCGTGGCCCGCGCCGGCCTATTCGACGAGGTCGAACGCCGCGGGCTGACCATCGACATCCTGGTGAACAACGCCGGCATCGGCACTATCGGGTCGGTCACGAAGACTTCCGTCGACGAAGAGATCGCCCAGGTGCGGGTAAATGTCGAGGCCGTCATCGATCTGTCCACCCGCGCGGTCCAGCAGATGGTGCCGCGGGGACGCGGCGCGATCCTCAACCTGGGATCCACCGCGGGCTATCACCCCTTCCCGGGGCAAGTCGGCTATGCCGCCACCAAGGCGTTCGTGAAGACGTACACCGAAGGACTGCGGGGTGAACTCGCCGGCACCGGCGTTACCGTCGCGATGCTGGTGCCGGGGCCGGTGCGCACGGAGTTCCTTGAGAAGGCGGGCATGGATGAGCGGATGTTCGCGGACGCGTTCCCGAAGTTCATGTGGATGCCCTCGCGGGAGGTGGCGCGTATCGGAGTCGACGCGCTCGACGGCGACCGCGGCACGGTGATCGCCGGGCTGCCCAGCCAGCTCAGCACCCGGCTGTTTCAGTTCATGCCGCGACGGCTGCTGCTGCCGCTATTGAAAAACCAGCACCCCGGCCTGCGCAGGGACCGGTCAGCGAGCTGACCCGGGCCAGGGCCGCATCCACCCTTCCACCGGAAGCGCGAGCGCGTTGCACAGCGTGCAGATCGTGCGGTACCAGCCGACGGCTGTGAGCAACTCGATGCGTTGCTCGTCGTCGAGGTCGCGGCCCAACGCCGCCCAGGTCGCCTCCGACCACGAGCCGGTGCGCTCCAGTTCGTCCACGGCCTCGATCAGCGTCCGCTCGGTAGGGCTCCACCGCGAATCGTCGGGGCCGCCCAAAACCAGCGCATCGCACTCCTCGTCGCTGACGCCCGCGATCGGACCCCAGAACGCCGACTGACCACCCCACTCGTACTCGCAGCCCACCAGCGCGCAGATGCGCAGGATCGCGATTGTCCGCGTCCGAGGTGGCAACAGCGCTGCGACGTAAAGGGATTCGCCGAGTTTGCGCAGCCGGTTGGCCAGCGCCGGATGGCGCTGCAGGCAACGCACCAGCAGCAGCGGCTCGTAGGTGCGGCCCGGGTGACCCCAACTGTTGATGCTCGCGGCGTCTGTCTCGCTCCAGGGCGGAGCGAGCGGTGCGACGCGGCTCACGCAGGCTCCGCGAAAACCACGCAGTCATGCAGGCAACCCTTGGCCGCCGACGGTGAGTCGGCCTCGCGGTGCAGCAGCGCGCGGGTCGGCACCACACCCCACCGCGCGGACTCCGAATCCGAGTCCGCGGGATCGGAGATTTCGGCGTGGCCGTCGACGATCAACGAGTACCCGCCAGGCTCGGGCGGAGGCCACAGCAGCGTCACGTCGCGGCGCTCGGCGAGGTTGGCGCGGGTGCGGCCTCCGATGAGCCCCACGTCGAGAAATGCCGGGGGTCCCTCGGCGCTCTCGGGAAGTTCGCGCAGCGTCGGCTCGACCGTCACGGTGTGCACGCGGTAGCCCTCATCGACGGTGATCAGGTAGCCGAACGGATAGTCGCTGAGAGCGGCGGCCAGCCGCTTGAAGTCCACCTTCTTCTTCGTGCGCATATTTCGAGAATAGGCGGCGGCCTCCGGGCGCGCGTCAGTCCGATGAGCCGGACGGCTTACCCCGGGCAGCGCCGACGAGGTTGTCGAAGAAGTCGACGCTATCCATCCCCGCGGCGGGAGTCGCGACGCTCGCGGTCGCGGCTGAGCCGGAAACGTCCGGGGTGGTCGAGACCAGGCTGTCGAGGGAGGCGTTGAGGTCCTCCGGGGCCTGATCCCACGACGGCAGCTGGGCCAGCAGCGCCGACGCGTCGGCTTGATAGCCGGACATCGCCGCCACGTCTATCGCCCACATCTGCTCGTATGCGGCCTCGGTGTCCGCGATCGCCGGGGCATTCTGGCCGAGCCAATTCGTGGCCGCCAATACCCGCACCAGGCCACGGTTGGCCGCCACCAGCGCCGGCTGCACCGCAGCCGTCAGCGCGTTCTCGAACACCCCTGCGACGGCCTGAGCTTTGGTGGCCGCCCCCTCGGCCTGAGCGGCCGCAGCGCGCAGCCAACCCGCGTATTGGGACGCCAAAGCCATCATCTTCGCCGACGATGCACCCAACCAGGAACCCTTTACCAGCCCGGACGTGACAGACGCGAACGACGCCGCGGACTGCTTCAACTCGTCGGCCAAACCCTTCCACGCCGCCGCAGCTGCAAGCAGCGGCCCGGCGCCGGGTCCGGTGAACATGAGTGCCGAATTGATCTCTGGCGGCAACCACGCAATATGCGGGTTTGTCACTAATCCAAACTATCGGGGAAGGCTCTTGGCCGTGGCCGTTTCAGCCGGACACAGGGATTGGTTGCCTGCCGCGGACCAACTTGCCGGGACGAGCATCGGTCGGAACGCCGTTCTCCGCGATCACCTGACCGGACACCACGGTAGCGACATAGCCGTCCGCCGTCTGGTCCAGTCGACGGCCGCCGGCCGGTAGGTCATGACTGATCACCGGCTTGTGCAGGCGCAGCGCGGCGTGGTCGATGACGTTGAGGTCGGCCTTATAGCCGACCTCGATGCGTCCACGATCGGCTAGCCCGGCGACGCGGGCCGGCACGGACGTGAGTTCGCGGACGGCGTCGGGGACGGTGAACCGTCCGGACTTGCGGTCGCGTGCCCAGTGGGCCAGGAAGAACGTCGAGTAGCTGGCGTCGCAGATCATCCCGTAGTGGGCGCCGCCGTCACCGAGGCCGAGCACCACGTCGTCGCGATGCAGCAGTTCGCCGACGGTGTCGAGCGAGTTGTTCTCCAGGTTGCTGGTCGCTACCAGCAGCATGGCCCGGCCGTCGTCGTCGAGCAGCCGGTCGTAGGCCTCCTCCATCGGGTTCACGCCCTTGGCGCGGGCCCGCGTCCCGATGCTGTCCGACGGGTCCGGCTCGTAGTTGGGGTTGTCCCCCAGCGGGAAGATCCAGTCCCACATCTGCGCGACGTACAGAATCGGGTGCCCGATGCCGGGCTGGTCGGCCAGAATGCGGGCGCGAACCTCGGGCTTGCGCATCTCCGCGACGCGCTCGGCCAGCGGTAGGTCGGCGATTTCGCGGTAGCTGGGGTAGAGCACGAACGGGTTGGCGGACAGCTGTAGCCCGATGATCAGCCCGATCGGCCGCGGCAGCAGCTGCGCGGTAACAACGGGACCAGCCGCCGCCGCCCTTTGATTCGCTTTTTCCACCATGGTGATGGCGTCCGGCCACGTCGCGTCGCCCTTATTGGCGACGACGAGCGTGAAGGTGACCGGCAGCCCGACGTCCTCGGCGACGTCGAACACGGTCTGCAGCACCGGCTGGTAGCCGCCGGCCGGGATGTCGGGCACGAACTGCAGCAGACCACCGCCCCCGTCGACGACACCGCGGGCGATCTCCTCGATCTCCTCGCGGGCGGCGTCGTAGCTGGGGATCGGAGCACCGCTCTCGGTCTTGTGGATGGTCAGCCGCGACGACGCAAAGCCCAGCGCCCCGACCTCCATCGCCTCCGTGGCCAGCTCCCGCATCTTGGCGAGGTCTTCGGCGGTGGCCGGCTCGCGGTCCGCGCCCCGCTGGCCCATCACGTACACCCGCAGCGGGGAGTGCGGCAGATAGGCGGCCACGTCGATATCGCGTTTGCCGGCGTCCAGCGCATCCATGAATTCGGGGAATGTCTCCCACGTCCACGGCAGGCCGTCGGTCATCACGACGCCGGGGATGTCTTCGACCCCCGCCATCACGTCGACGAGCACGTCGTGGTCTTCCTGCCGGCACGGCGCGAACCCGACCCCGCAGTTGCCCATCACCACAGTGGTGACCCCGTGCGCCGACGACGGCGTCAGCCGCTCCGACCAGATGGCCTGGCCGTCGTAGTGGGTGTGCAGGTCGACGAAGCCCGGGGTGACCAGCAGACCGGTCGCGTCGATCTCCCGCTCGGCCGTGTCTCCGTTGACGGCACCCACCGCCTTGATGACGCCGTCGCGGACGGCTACGTCGCCGACGTACGGCTCACCGCCTAGCCCGTCGACGATGATGCCATTGCGGATCAGGAGGTCATAGCGCATCTAACTAATCTACGACCCTGTCGGTGCGACATGCCAGGATCAGTGGCGTGCGCGCCGACGACGATGCAGTGGGGGCACCCCCAGCCGCGCAGCGGCGAGGGGGATGTAGCGATGAGGTGGGGGCACCTCCCGCTTGCGGGGGAGAGTGGCGCTGATGATCGACCACTTCGGAATCAACTGCGCCGACTATCCGCGCTCCCAGGAGTTCTACGACACGGTGCTCGGTGTGCTCGGCTATTCCCGGCAGCTGGATTTCGGCGTGGCCATCGGATACGGGCGGGACGGCAAGCCGGTCTTCTGGATCGCTGACCTGTCTGCGGGCACCGCGGATGGCCCCAACCGGGAAGTCCACATCGCGTTCCGGGCGGCCGACGAAGACGCGGTACGCGCGTTCCACGAGGCCCATCCAGTCTCAAGGTAGGGCCTGGGCGCCGAGTCGTTGCATGAGCCACGGCTCTGGCCGGAATATCACCCCGGGCTATTTCGGCGCCTTCGTGCGCGACCCCGACGGCAACAACGTGGAAGCGGTCTGCCACCACGCGTAGGGTCGCCGAGTATGCCGAGCCCCGAAAAGAACCCCGCCGACGCAGCCGCGCAGGAATTGCTTCGGGACGCCTTCACCCGGTTGATCGAGCACGTCGACGACCTCACCGACGGCCTGAGTGACGAGGTGTCCAACTACCGCCCGACGCCGGAGGCCAACAGCATCGCGTGGCTGATCTGGCACAGCGCGCGGGTGCAGGACCTGCAGCTCGCCGACGTCGCGGGCGTCGAACAGGTGTGGACCCGCGACGGATGGGTGGACCGATTCGGGCTGGACCTGCCGCGCAACGACATCGGCTATGGGCACAGCGCGCAGGACGTGGGGAAGGTGCGCGCATCCGCCGACCTGCTGTCCGGTTACTACCACGCCGTGCACGAGCTCAGCCTCGAGTACATCGCGAACGTCACCGCCGACGAGTTGTCGCGGGTCGTGGACACCAACTGGGATCCACCGGTGACCGCCAGCTCGCGATTGATCAGCATCGTCGACGACTGCGCACAGCACCTTGGCCAAGCCGCCTACGTGCGCGGCATCGCCGGGTAAGTTCCCGGCGTGCGATTCGCGCTGACGGTGTTGTTGTGGCTGGCCACCACGGCCGCACTGGCAGTGCTGGTCCCCGCCTCGTGGTTGCAGAAGTACGTCATCGACGTCGACGGCTACGCCGCGCTGGCCCAGAAGGCGGCTGCCGATCCCGCGCTGCAATCCGCCATGGCAGCCGAACTCACCACGCGGGCGATGACGCTGATCACCGAGCACGGCGGCGCTGCGGCGGACAGCTCCCAGGTGCACGACGTCATAGCCAAGTTCACCGCCGGCCCGGCTTTTCCGCCGATGTTCGCCCAGGCGAACAGGGCCGCCCACAGCTGGTTATTCGCCAATCCGCAGTCCGGGCAGGACCCCGAGTGGGTGATAGACCTGGCCCCGATGCTCAACGAAAGCTCGGTGCGGCAGATGCTGAGCAGGCACAACGTGAAGGCGCCCGAAAAGCTCACGGTTCCGCTGACGGTATCGGTGCCGGCCATGTCGCAGTCGCTACGGCAGGGACAGCTGAACCCGCTCGCCACGTGGGGTCCCTGGGTCAGTATCGGCGCCGCAGCCGCCGGCGCCTTGTTCGGCTTCCTGCTGCTGGCCGCCGCGCGCCGCCGCGGCAAGGCGCTGACCAGCATCGGCGTCTCAGCGCTGCTGGTCGGCGGGGCCGGATGGGCGGGCATCGAGCTGGCCCGGCAGCGCATTGACAGCGCGCTCAATCGAACCACCGGCGATATCCGTCAGGTCTGCGAAGTGATGGTTCGCTACGGCGAGGCGAGCCTGCACGAATGGCTCAACTGGACGCTGACCGGCGGCGCCGCGCTGGTGGGACTCGGGATGGTCGTCGCGGTGGTGGGCAGCCTGCGCAAGCGGTCAGCCTAGCGGCAACTCGGCCAACACCGGGCTGGTCGGCTGCCGCGAACCGGTGCCCGGTTCCACGGTGAACGCCAGCGCCGTCGACGCTCCGATCTTGGGAACCGTTGCTTTCGTCGAGGGTGCGACGGCCGCGGTATCCATCGTGCCCGCTGACGCCGGTGGCCCGGTATTGCCCATCAGCCACATTTGATACACGGTGCCCGGCGACGGCGGCGCCACATTGTTCATCACCAGCACACCCGCGTTGCGGTCGCGGGAGAACATGAACGTGGCCGTTCCGGTGCCCAGTGGCCGAGAGACCGTCTGCACGTCGGGGGCCGCCAGGATCTGCTCGGCGACCGTCTGCTGAGCCGGCGGCCGCACCAGCACGCCGAGGCCGAACGCCGACAACCCCACCAAGACCGTTAGGATGGCCGCGGCCGCAGCCAAAACGGCGGTGCGCCAACGTCGTTGCCGCCGCGTGGCGAGCTGCGTGGGCTCGGCCAGGGCCAGCACGGCCGTCCGCAGCTGCGCCGGTGGTTCGACGGCCGTCGCTGCCGACACGACCGCCATCGTCTCGCGCACCCCGCGCACTTCGTCGCTGAAGGCCGCTGCCACGGACGAGGGCGCGGCAGCGACCCGCCGATCGACATCGGCTCGTTCTGCGTCGGTCAGGGCGCCCAGCGCATACGGTGTGGCCAGCTCGAGCAGGTCGAATTCGTCGGGGGCGGTCATGACACGTCCAGGCAGTTACGCAGACCGCGCAGCGCGTCGCGCATGCGGGATTTGATCGTCGACAGGTTGGCGGCCAACCGCTGCGAGACTTCGGCATAGGTCAGCCCGCCGTAGTAGGCCAGCTCGATGCACTCGCGCTGCGCCTGGGTCAAGCCGTCCAGGCATTCGGTCACCCGGCGCCGCTCGTCGACGGCGATCGCCGAGTCGGCCACGGGGTCGTGCGCCGCGGCGCTGGGCGCTACCACAGTTGCCGCGCCATACCGCGATTCCCGCTGGGTGCCGGCCTGTTCGGCGCGCACCCGGTCGACGGCGCGCCGGTGCGCCATGGTCAGCAGCCAGGCGAGGGCCGATCCCTTGGCGGAGTCGAAGTCCGACGCGCTCCGCCACACCTCGAGATAGATCTCCTGGGTGGTTTCCTCGCTGTAGCCGGCGTCACGCAGCACCCTGATCACCAGTCCGTACACCCGGCTTCTGGTCAGGTCGTAGACCGTGGCGAACGCGTCGCGGTCGCCACCGGCGACGCGGCGCAGCAAGGCATCCAAGTCGCCGCTCAGGCCTGACGGTCCGGTCATCGATCGGTAGCCTATCGTCAGCTGGCGTCAGCGGCGGCAAACTGTTCATCGCCGATTTGCCGATCGCGGCGGCCAGGGCACGAAATATGCTGTCCGCTTCTGGTATTCGGCAAATCCGGGCCGGTCTCTCATGTATTTCTCGGCGAGCCGCGCGCCGCTGACATGAACCAGGAAGTAGGTCATCACCAGCGGCGAGCCCACCGTGGCCAGTGCCACCCAGCCGTTGATGCTGACCAGCCACAATCCCCACCAGACACACGCGTCGCCGAAGTAATTGGGGTGGCGCGTCCAAGTCCACAGGCCGCGGTCCATGACGACGCCGCGATTCGCCGGGTCCGATTTGAACGCCTTCAGCTGCCGATCCCCGACGGCTTCGAAGGCGAAGCCGATCAGCCACACCGCCAAGCCCAGCACCGTGACGGCCAGCAACGGCTTGGGCGTCGGCCCGGTGGTTCCGGACAGCTGCAGTGGCAGCGAGATGAACCAGCCCAGGAAGCCCTGCAGCAGGAAGACCTTGCGCACCGCCTGAGCGGGCGTCGCGTCGCGCAGCAAGTCGGCGTAGCGGGGATCCTCGCCCTTGCCGACCGTCTTGCGCTGGATGTGCCAGCTCAGCCGCAGGCCCCAGATCGCCACCAGGGCCAGCAGTAGCCACCGCCGGGTCGGATCACCGTGACCGAGCACCGCGGCGACAGCGGCGACGACGATAAAGCCGACGCCCCAGGCGACGTCGACGACGTTGTAGCGGCCGATCCGCCGGGCGATCACGAACGTCACGGAATGCACCACGACGAGGGCCAGCGCCGACGCACCCGATACCAGCAAGAAGTTCACGACGCGACCTCGCGTTCGAACGTCCACTGGTAGACGTCCAGATAGCCCGACCGGAAACCAGCCTCCGAATACGCCAGATACAACTCCCACATCCGGCCGAACACCTCGTCGAAGCCCAAGTGCGCCAGCTCGTCTCGGCGCTGCGTGAACCGTTCCCGCCACAGCCGCAGCGTCTCGGCGTAGTGCGGACGCAGCGAGAGAACATCGACGGTGCGTAAACCGGTGCGTCGCTCCGTGATACCGGCGATGGCCCGGGTGGACGGCAGCAGTCCGCCGGGGAAGATGTACTTCTGAATCCAGGTCTGCGTGTGGCGGGTGGCCAGCATCCGCGCGTGCGACATGGTGATGGCCTGGATCGCCACCCGGCCACCCGGGCGCACCAGCCGGTCCAGCGCCGCGAAATACCGCGGCCACGAGTGATATCCCACGGCTTCGATCATCTCTACCGACAACACTGCGTCAAAGGAGCCGCCGTGGCGCGCCTCGATATCGCGGTAATCGCACAGCTCGATCTGCACCAGGTCGGACAGGCCCGCCGCGGCGACCCGCCGGCGGGCCAGCCGCTGCTGCTCGACCGACAGGGTCACCGAGCAGACGTGGGCGCCGCGGGCGGCCGCGCGGATGCATAGCTCGCCCCATCCGGTGCCGATCTCGAGCACCCGGCTGCCCGGCCGGACACCGGTCATGTCCAGCAGCCGGTCGATCTTGAGCCGTTGCGCCGCAGCCAAATCCGGCCACGCGGCGGGCAGCTCGGTGAACAGCGCGCTCGAGTACGTCATGGTCTCGTCGAGGAATTGAGCGAACAGCTCGTTGGACAGGTCGTAATGCTTGGCGACGTCATCTCGCGCCCGATCGCGGCTACTCCCTCGCCAGCGGGGCCGGAAGGCGGGGGCGATCGGCCGTAGCCAGTGCAGCGCGCTCGGAACCAGGTCGGTGACCGAACCTGCCAGCACCGTCAGCACCCCGGTGAGGTCATCCGACGACCAGTCGCCAGCCATGTAGGACTCGCCGAACCCGATGAGACCGTCCCGTCCTATCCGGCGTGCCAGCGCGTCGGGCCGGTGCAGAAACAGGCCCGGCAAGTCGGGCGCGCCGACCATCGTGCCGTCGGGGTAGACCAGCCGCAACGGCAGCCGGTCCGCCGCGCGGCGGAGCAGCCGGTCGGCGATCAACGCCGACGCCGCGGCGACCGGACCCGACGGCACCTTCGCGACCGCCGGCCAGCGCTCGGAATCTATTGCCGCCGCAGAGCTTTCGAGAGTCTCCAAGCTCATCGGGTCACCACCGGAACTCCGCGCAACCACAACTTGATCCCCTGGATCCGGATCCGCGCTGCCACCACCAAAGGCGCCAGCGGTGCGATTAACTGCATGACCGCAACCTCTCTGGTGGTTGCGGGCCGGCGCTCACCGCGCAGGTTGGCCCGGAATACCGGGAACCCCGGCCCGTGGTCACGGTGCAGCGACACCGTGATCTCGACTTCGCTGTCGGGACGCGGCGCCTGTACCAGATAGTGGCCGTCCACCTCGAGAAATGGTGAGACGTAGAAGTTCTTGGCCGTCGTAACGGGCAGATCGGCGGGCGGCAACAGGTAGGCGTGGCGCTGGCCGTAGGTGTTGTGCACCTCGGCGACCACATGCCGCAGCACGCCGTCGCGGTCGTGGCACCAGAAGACGCTCAACGGGTTGAAGACATAACCGGCGACGCGGGCTTGCAGCAGTGCGGTGACGCGGCCGTCGGGCAAGGCTTCATCGCGCTCGGCGAAGAACGCTTCCAGCCGGTCGCGCAGTGAGTCGCATGCGGGGCCGGCGAAGTGGTCGTCGGCGCGGAAACGTGCGAACGGTCGCAGCCACCGCGGCAGCGTGGGCAGGTCGTCGATGTCGACATACCAGCTGTAGCTTCGGTATTCAAACGAATGGCCCGCCGGGGCCCGCCGGCAATGCGTGATTGTGGTGCGGTAGATCGCGGGTGTCCGCAGTTGCGTCAGCATCCGACCACCGCCTCGCGGTCGCGCGGGTTGGTCGGCGCCGGCCAGTCGGCGCCGAGCCGTCGTGCCGCGCGCAATCCCGAAGCGGCACCGTCTTCGTGGAATCCCCAGCCGTGATAGGCGCCCGCGAACACCACCCGATCGTCGTTGAGCGTCGGCAAGGCGCATTGCGCGGCAACCGATTCCGGTGTGTAAAGCGGGTGACTGTAGGTCATCTCGGCGATCACCGCCCCGGGGTCGACGCGGTCTTCGCCGCCGAGGGTGACCAGATATCGGCGGTTGCCGTCCAGTCGCATCAGCCTGCTGACGTCGTAGCTGACCACCACGTGGTCGGTGCCCGGAGCCACCAGGTAGTTCCACGACGCGCGGGCGCGGCGGTGGCGGGGCAGCACCGACTCGTCGGTGTGCAGTTGGGCGCGGTTGGTGGAGTAGGCGATCGAGCCGAGCACGTGCCGCTCCCAGGCATTCGGCTCGTCGAGCAGCAGCAGCGCCTGGTCAGGATGGACGGCGATGACGGCCGCGTCGAAAAGCCGCGGCGGGCTGCCGCCCGCTTGCACCAATACGCCGTCTGGCATCTTTCGCAGCGAGCGCACCGGTGTCGCAGTCGAGACCTCGTCGAGCCGAGAAGCGATGGCGTGCACGTAGTTAGCCGAGCCGCCGGTCACTGTCCGCCAGGTCGGCGAGCCGAAAACGGACAGCATGCCGTGATGGTTGAGGAAGACGAACAGATAGCGGGCCGGGTAGCGCAACGCGTAATCGCCGGCGCACGACCACACCGCGGCCACCAGCGGCGTGATGAAGTAGTCGACGAAGTACGACGAGAAGCGGTGCCGGTACAGGAAGGCTTCCAGCGTCTCCAGGTTGTCGCCGGCCTGGTCGGCATCATCGGCCAGCATCCGAAGCGCAGCGCGGTGGAAGCGGAGGATCTCGGCGAGCATCAGCAGATAGCGCGGCCGAAGCGACTGCCGACACGCGAACAGCCCGCGGGCGCCGAGGGCTCCGGCGTATTCGAGTCCGATGTCGTCGGCCCGCACCGACATCGACATCTCGGATTCCTGGGTGGCGATGCGGAGGTCGCTGAACAACCGGCACAGCGTCGGATAGGTCCGGTCGTTGTGCACCAGAAACGCGGAGTCGACGCCCACCACCCTGCCGTCGCCCTCGTCGACGAAGTGGGTGTGGGCGTGGCCGCCGAGCCGAACGTCGGCCTCATATAACGTGACCCGGTCCTGACCAGACAAGACGTAGGCGGCGGTGAGGCCGGCCACGCCACTGCCGATGACCGCGATCGAGCGTCCAAACTTCTGCTGCACATCAACTATTCGGAGCCGCCGCCCGACCGGACGGCAGCGCCGGGCTGGCCGTTACCGGACGGGAACGCAGCGACCTGCAAATCACGCCCTGTGCGTTATACAAATCACACGACGTGCGTTATCGTCAGCCAGTGGCGCAGCTCACCTTTCGGCGATGGCCGGTACCGGCGCGGTGGTGACGTCCGCGGACCTGGTGTTCGCCGCGACCATGGCGTCCTTCGTCATCAGCCCTTTGATAGTGATGGTGGCAGGTTGGTACCACGATTGCCCTAGGTCTGTTGTTCGACACCTTGATCGTGCGTTCGTTCATGATGCCGTCTGTCGCAGCCCTGATGGGCCGCTGGTTCTGGTGGCCGACGCAGGTGCGCACGCGTCCCGCGAGCCGGATGCTTCGGCCCTACGGATCTCGTTCGGCCGTACGCGCTTTCGTGCTGCCCAAGGAAGCTGCGGCACCTAAGGATGATTCGACGGCGACCACCGATCGGTTCCGGACGGCCACTCCGCACGACTGAAGGACAGCCGCGAAATCGCCTGGCGCGCAGAATGATTCCAGTATGCGATAGTGCGGCAGCCGGCACGTCGACGGTGGAGTCCGCTTGCGACGGGCCCCTTAGGTCAGTGTCGTGAAATTCCGGACCGCGGATCGGTTCGCTCGATTAGTCTGCAAAGACGCAATGGCGACCAGGAGAAAGGCGCATTATGCCACGCATAGACGGTGCCGCCCGGGCGCGCACGACCGCGGGTGTGTTCACTAGTTTGGCGGCCTTGCTACTGACGGGAGGTACCGCGACCGCAGCACCCGAGGGGGCGGCACCGAAGGTCGTAGCGACTGACCCAGCCGCGGGCGCCACGGTGCCAGCCGGCCCGTTCAAGCTGAAGGTCACGTTCGACCAGAAGATGATGGCGAATTCCTATTCGTTTGTGATCCTCCAGGACGGCACCTATCCCCCTTGCCAGAAGACGCCGACCGTCTCGGCCGACGGCATGAGCTTCTCGCTGGACTGCACGCTGGAAGCGGGCAAGTCCTATGCGCTGGGCTTCAACGGCGGCAATTACATGAACTTCAAGAACGAGGCGGGCGTTGCCGCCGTTCCGAGCCAGCTGCACTTCTCGACGGCACCCTGATCCTGCGCAGCTATGACGTTGCCGACACCTCAGCGGTGAATGGCCCTGTGTTGCAACAGGTTTGGAAGCCGGGCCGAGAACACATACTAAGGATGTACAGGATACGTATTGATACGCCGAGGTCGGTCGTCGCCGCTTCGTGGCAGCCATCGCGCAGACGTCCACATCGAATTACCCTGTGTGCAAAGGGAATAACTGCTGAGTCTCGCTCGGGCCGACCACTTCTTTCGCGAATAGCCATCTGAGGCGCAGTCTGATTAGCGAAGGGGACTTCCCCGCGGGTGTTCTCAGCCACTTCAGAACAGCATTCCTTGTTCGGATGCGCGAACGGGGCCGCTGCGAACGTGGTAGGCAGACACCCTATGAGTTGAAACCGCAGCTCAGAGGAGGTCAAGATCATGATTATCACACGAGGGCTAACCGCAGCCGCGATGCTGGCAGCCTTTGCTGTCGGTGCAGCTAGCACAGCGTGGGCTGACACAACGATGAGCGGCCACTACACCTGGACTTCGACAAACCCCGCCGGTCGATCGACCTCCGGCGATTTTTACTTCACCCCCTGCGGCGACGGATGTGCTTCAGTAGCAACCACACCCGGTGGATCGCCCATTGGGCAGGCGCGGATCGTCAACGGACAATGGGCAATGGATGGCACCTGGCCCCTAAGCTGTGCCGACGGTTCCCCTGGCGCCTCTCAGCCATACCGCGACACGTGGGACCCAAACACCTTGGCGGGCACAGAGGTATATACCTAAAACGTGCCAGCCTGCGGCCACCCGGCGGGGTATCAACAGACCTTTACTCTCCAGCTCAGGCAGGCTGGCTAGTCGCAGACTGCGCCTGATAAGTAACGGGCTGTGCGCTTTGCCCGGCCCGCGCCGACGGTCGCATGTTGACCAGCGCGACCGCCAACTGAATAGGCCTGCTCCCCACTACCCGATGTCGGTTGGAGAGCATCCAGTGACACGGCGAAACTTGTCAGTGGGCTCTACTAGATTCGAACACATGGGCGATACCCGGTTGCACGAGTCCTTCGAGCCCTCCAAGAGTGAGCGGTCGCAGGCACTGGTCGAGGTGATGAGTGCCGCCGGGCGCGCCGAGGCCCGGGCTGGCGCTGAGCGGCTGGACGCGATCGGAGCGCTCTTCGAGCTGCGCCGCACCGAGCGCGGCGAGCACGAGGACTGGGCCGTGGATACCTGGGCGGCAGTCAGCGGCGAGGTGTCGGCTGCGTTGTGCATCAGCCCGGCGCTGGCCGGTAGTTATATGCACTACGCGCTGGCCATGCTCCACCGGTTGCCCAAGATTGCGCAGGTGTTTCGGGCTGGGGACATCGACTACCGCACGTTTCAGACACTGGTGTATCGCACCGACTTGATTACCGAGGCCGACCTGCTGGCCAGAGTGGATGCGGATCTCGCGGTGCGGGTGCCGCGCTGGCCATCGATGACCCAGGGCAAGCTGGCGGCAGCCATCGACAAGATCGTGGCCCACGCCGATGCCGATGCGGTGCGCCGCGTGCGCGAGCGAGCCAGTGAGCGCGAGGTGCGAATCTGGGAATCCGAACCGGGCATCTCCGAGCTGTTTGGCCGGCTATTTGTGATCGATGCCGCCGCGCTGGATCAGCGACTGGACGCCCTGGCCGCCACCGTGTGCGCAGGCGATCCGCGCACCATGCAGCAGCGCCGCGCCGACGCGTTGGGGGCGCTGGCCGCCGGTGCCGACCGGTTGGGCTGTCAATGCGGCACCGGCTGTCCGGCCGGGGGGCGGCGGGCCAGTGCGTCCCTGGTCATTCACATCATCGCCGAGCAAGCCAGTGTCGAGGGCCGCGGCGACGCCCCGGCGGCGGTACTGGGCGCTGACCAGTTGATTCCGGCCGAGTTGGTGGCCCAGTTGGCGAAGTCCGCCAAATTGGCGCCCCTGACCACATTTGTGGATGTGCCGCCGGAGAAGGGCTACACCCCGTCAGCCAAGCTGGCCGCCTTTGTGCGGGCCCGGGATCTGACATGCCGCGCCCCGGGCTGTGACCGGCCCGCGACACATTGCGATCTGGATCATACGATTCCCTATGCCGACGGTGGCGCGACGCATGCGTCAAATATCAAGTGTCTGTGCAGGTTTCACCACTTGCTGAAGACGTTTTGGGGCTGGCGCGACAAACAACTAGCCGATGGCACGGGAATTCTTGTAAGACACACCCCAGCGGGGTGGTGTTCGCGAATTTCCTCATTTCCAAAGCCTGGCTGGTTGGCTTGAATTTTTTCGCATGGCTAAGGCGTCAGTCGATCAATTTGCCCTCCTCGTCAGAGCTTCAAGGATTTGTTGAGGATCCGGCAAGGGGTTGCCTCAAGCCTTTTAGCAACCCATCCCGGTCGGGTCGGCCGCCGTCAGAAAGGAAGACTCATGTGGACTCGGATTGTGCTCAAGCCCTGGTGGGCGCGCGCGTTAGCAGTGGCGGGCGTGTCAGCCATCGTCGTGATGGCGGGCTGGCGCACACGTGGGTTGGCAGCCGATCCACACCAGACGTGGTTGGTCACGCTTGCGGGGCACGTCGCGCACATCGTGATTTTCGGTCTCCTGGTGGCCGCGTTCACCAGCGACTCACATCGGGCCTACACCTACGCCCTCGCTGGGCTCGATCCCGCGCAGCGGTCGGCGGCCGTCGACGCAAGCTTCCGCGGCCCAGTCCCGATCGATGCACCCGTCCGCGATGCGGCGATCCGGGTCGCCGGGCGCAGGTTCTATTCGGCTCGGTGGTGGAAGGTGATGTTGGTCTTAGTAATGCTTGCCGCCTGTTCGGCGCTGGCGAGTGGCGTTTGGCGATCTTGGGACCCTGAAGACTGGATCTATTCCGCAGTGTTCCTCGGTTTTACGGTGGCGGCCTGGTACGAATGGCGACGCGCCAAGCACCGTCTCCAAACGCTCAGGTAGCCGGGCGATTTCGACGTAAGTCGACGGGCGAGGCCCGCTGAGGTCGCGCGGAACGCTGTGGCTGTCGGGCTCGGTCGCCACCATCAGCAGGCATGCCTGCATCGTATGGACGGCACGATCATATGGAACCTGCCCTCCGGGCAGACGTATGTCACGACCCCGGCAGTGCATTGTTGTTCCCCGCCTTGTGTGCGCCGACCGGTGACCTGCCCCTACCGCAGCCGAGCGACGGCGAGCGGTGCGGCGAGCGCACCGCCATGATGCCGGTCCGGAAAACCACCCGCGCCCAAAACCGCGCCCACTACATCACCACTGAACGCCGTCACAACTAACGGCTCCGAGCATGCAGGAAAGAACCACGACGCGACGAAACCCCAACCGTCGCAAACGACGAGCCCCCGCCTTTCTAAAGGACTGATTCGTCAGCCCGGAGGCGCGTAAGGTCCCAGTCATGCCTGACGGGAAACCCAACATCCTGGTGATCTGGGGCGACGACATCGGGATTACCAATCTGAGTTGTTACAGCGACGGCCTGATGGGCTATCGCACGCCCAACATCGACCGCATTGCCAACGAGGGAATGCGGTTCACCGATTCCTACGGCGAGCAAAGCTGCACGGCGGGCCGCGCCGCGTTCATCAGCGGGCAGAGCGTATACCGCACCGGAATGAGCAAGGTCGGCGCACCTGGATTCGACATCGGTTGGGCCGCAGAGGATCCGACGATCGCCGAGCTACTCAAACCGCTGGGCTATGCCACCGGCCAGTTCGGCAAGAACCACTTCGGCGACCTGAACAAGTATCTGCCAACAGTGCATGGGTTCGACGAATTCTTCGGCAACCTCTATCACCTCAACGCCGAAGAGGAGCCCGAACAACCGGATTATCCGCACGCCGATCAGTTCCCACGGCTCTACCAGCTGGCGCTGCCGCGCGGGGTGCTCAAGTGCAGGGCCACCGACGATGTGTCCACCGAACCCGACCACCCGAAGTTCGGCCCGGTCGGCAATCAGGTGATCGAGGACACCGGGTCGTTGAACACCAAACGCATGGAAACCATCGACGACGAAATCACCGATGTCACAATCGACTACATCAAACGCCAGCAGGCGGCCAGCACCCCGTTCTTCGTGTGGATGAACACCACCCACATGCATCTCTACACCCACACCAAGCCCGAGAGCCGGGGCCAGGCCGGGCTTTGGCAGTCGCCCTACCACGACACGATGATCGATCACGACCGCAATGTCGGGCGGGTGCTGGACTGTCTCGACGAGCTCGGCATCGCCGAGGACACCATTGTCATCTACTCCACCGACAACGGACCCCATCGCAACAGCTGGCCGGACGCGGGGACCACGCCGTTTCGCAGTGAGAAGGACACCAACTGGGAGGGCGCGTTCCGGGTGCCGGAGATGATCCGCTGGCCCGGAAAGATCAAGGCCGGCACGGTTTCCAACGAGACCATCCAGCACCACGACTGGCTGCCAACGTTATTGGCCGCCGCCGGGGATCCCGATGTCAGCGAAAAGCTCAAGGAGGGTTACCAGATCACGCTGCAGGGCGAGGAGAAGGAATTCCGGTCCACATCGACGGCTTCAACCTGCTGCCATATCTGACTGGCGAGGTCGAGACCAGTCCCCGTCGCGGCTTTTTCTACTTCTCCGACGACGGCGATCTGGTCGCGCTGCGGTTCGAGAACTGGAAAGCGGTCTTCATGGAGCAGCGCTGCCAGGGCACCATGCGGATCTGGGCCGAACCCTTCACCCCGCTGCGGCTACCGAAGCTGTTCAACCTGCGCACGGATCCCTTCGAATACGCCGACATCACCTCGAACACCTACTACGACTGGTACATCCACCACGCGTACTTCGTTTTCTACATGATCGCGATGGCCACCAAGTTTCTGGAAACCTTCAAGGAGTTCCCGCCGCGGCATCCTCCGGCCAGCTTCACCATCGACCAGGCGGTCGAGCGGCTGCAGCACTTCCTGGCCAAGGACTAAATGCTCGAGTCATGGCGCGACGGGTCCGCGAAGGCGGCCATCACCGACTTCGTGGACCGCGTCACGACGCGGGGCGGCCCGGAATTCGTTGCGCCAGAAGAGCGGATCGCGGTATTCGACAACGACGGCACCCTGTGGTGTGAGAAGCCGGCCTACATTCAGCTGGATTTCCTGGTTCGCCGGCTGGCCGAGCAAGCCGCGGCGGACGTCGCCCTGACGGACAAACAGCCCTACCGGGCCGCCGCGGCTTACGACCTGTCGTGGTTCGACGACGCCGTTACCAAGCACTACAACGGTGACGACTCCGACGTCAAAGTCGTTGCCGGGGCGATCCTTTCGGCCTTCGAGGGGATGACCGTCGAGGAGCACGCAAAGCGGGTACGGCGATTCTTCGCCGAGGCCCGACATCCGACGCTGAACCGCCCCTACACCGCCTGCGGGTATGCACCGATGGTCGAGGTGCTGCGCTACCTGGAAGCCAACGGGTTCACCAACTACATCGCCTCCGGCGGCGGGCGCGACTTCATGCGGCCGGTCACCGGGCAGATGTACGGGCTGCCGCCGGAGCGAGTCATCGGCAGCTCGGTGGGTCTGGACTTCAAGGACGGCCAGCTGTTGACGACGTCGCGGCCGGAGTTCCTCGACTTGTCTAGTTGGAGCCCGGTCAAGCCGGTGCGGATCTGGGGCCGCACCGGACGGCGCCCGATCCTGGCGGTGGGCAACTCCAACGGCGACCTCGCGATGCTGCAATACACGCACGCCGCAGCGCCGTCGCTATGTGCGCTGGTCCGCCATGACGATGCCGACCGTGAATTCGACTATGTCGCCGGCGCGGAAACCGTCCTCGACCAAGCCAAGGCGAACGGCTGGACCGTCGTGAGCATCCGCGACGATTGGGTCACGGTCTTCGGGTGAGATCGTCGGCGATTTAGACCCAGTCCCACACCACTAGAAATTAGGGTCGGTATCAAGTCGGGATATAGAAGTGCGACACTGGGTCGGGTACCTGCAAACCCGCCGTTACCCCTCCTCAGCACTCTCGGTGGTCGCAGCTCTCTAAACAGTGCGGTTCCCCAAAAGGTCAGCAGATGAAAGCATTCGGGATTGCGGCGGCAGCCGCCCTGGCTTTCGCACCGTTCTCGGTGGTAGCCAGCGTGCCCGGTGTCGCACAGGCGGCTCCATGTGCCGGCGCCGGGGCAAACCCCGGGGCCTGCCAGGCATGTCTGCATTACGTGGCGATATATGGCATTCCGACGCCACGCTCGTGCTACGAAGCTGCACCGTCCCGCCCGGCCCAGGCGTCCCCGAGCAGCGTGCCACTGCCGGCTCCGGTGTTTCCGCCGCTACCCCCGCTTCCGAGCCTGACGCCGGCGCAGACCGCACAGGTCGTTCCGCCAAGTCCCCCGCCACCGAGCACGACGATCAATCCTCTGCCCTCAGGGACGCCGAGGAATGCCTCGGTGGTGAAACCGCCTAAAGGGCTGGATGCCCCAATGGACGCGGTCGCGGCTGCCAAGTCCGCTCCGGCGACGCGGGTTAATCCCGCGATTCAGCAGATGCTGCAGGTGGTGGACTTCGACCGTCAGGTGCGCGATGCAGTCACTGCCCACAGCGGCAACGTTGACGTCATTAAGGCCGACAACCAAGCACTGACGCGCCCCCGTCATTGGGACTACATCGAGTACGACGCCTTCCACCGGCCGACCCTGTATAACCCGCTCAAGCAGGCGGTGACCTTCCGCTTCTCCTACAACGGCGCCTACCGGGAGGCGTACGTGCCGGCCGGTGGGCGGATCGTGCTCGATGCGGCCACGGTTGGCCTATTCCCGTTTACCGCGGTAGGCGACAGCTATGTGGCGTCGGGCAGCTTCCACGGCGGAGCCTGGATACCGCCGCCCGATGGGAACGGCTCACCGCCGCCGGACTACATACCGCCGAAACCCCCGCAGGTGTACCAGGACGTCTTGGCCTATGTCCCTGCCAATGACCAGGTCGTGCAGGTGGGCCACGTGGAGGTGGTGGCGCACGACGATAAGCAACCCGCGGGGAGTCAGGACACCTTCCTGCTCGACGACTCCACCTTGGCCTGGGGTCAGATCAACGATCCCAGCAATGGCAGCCAGATCACGGTGACCAAAACTCAGTCGCTACCGGGCGTCGGGCCGACCGACAATGGCAGCTTCTTAGTGGCGCTAGCCGCTTACCAGGAGCCCGTCGCATCAAAACCCTGGTGGCCTTCGGTGCTGGGTTACGGAGGGTTGGCGATAATAGTGTGCCTTCTCGCCTGGCTGATCAGTCGCTTTCAGATTGGCGGTTAGTCATGACCAGAGTGCCGATGCGATGACCAACGAAATTCAGCAGCTGCAATCGTCCTAGGGCGGGCCAAACCGATCGCAGATCGCCACACACATTCCTGCAGCAGGAATGCGCACCCAATGCAGCGGCTCATTGCCCTCGCGCGTGCACAGTATCGGGCCGCTGTCGCCCCATAGTTTCGTACCTTCCACCGAGCAGGGCTGAAAGTCGGCATGCGCTGGGCTACTTTCGATGAGAGCCACGCATGGGGCGACCGCCGTCAACATCGCCAAGCCGACCAACCTCAGTGCGTTCATGATCACCTTCCTGTAGCAACAGCGCCAAACGACTAAATTGACGATACAAGCAAACGGGATGGAGCAGCGGAAAGCTCAGTGAGAGGACCTGAACAGGTACACCAGTTCAAGGGCTCGCACTGCAAGGGGTACTCGTCGAAGCCGAAGCGAGAGGCTGGACCCTCTTCAGCATCGGGCGACCAACTATCCCGAAAAAGCCTTATGCCCAGTTCCACACCGACATGTCGCCGGCCGGGTAGCCGTTGCACACGTCGGTCGCTTTGGCCACCACACCCTTGTTGTTGAAGAAGATCTTCATGTGGTTGACCCACGCGTAGGTCAGCGGATCGCCATTGTAGAAGTTTTCGGAATACTCCCTGCGCTCCGCAGGCGACAACGAGAAGAACCAATGCGCCTTATTTATCGTCGCTTCCTGAAGGTTCGCGTGGTTGTTGTAGTCGATCATGTAGCGCTGGTAGTAGACCGGGCTGGTATCCCGCACGGCCGCCAGATACTGCTCGGCGTCGCAGGTGGTCGCGATCATTCGGCGGGGTACCGGAAAGTCTTCGGTGGAATCAGCCGCCGCGGTCTTGGGGAAGGTCGCGGCCCCAATGCCGAGGCTGACGAGAAGGGCCAGGGATAACGCGCCTGCACGCAGGCTAGAAGACAGCCGAGTCATATCGAGTACGGTAGCACTTTCCAGATCTGCACGGACATAAATCGTGATCAATAGCTTATCTTACTAGGCGCTGCTATCAGGAACGATGACGTGCCTGGGGTTAGGCCGCAGCTCAGGCGGAGCCTGGCTGTAGTCGCCGAAGGGGCCGTCGCGGCGCTCAACCGCGGCCCGCACGCCCCGCGTCTCGGCCGTCCGGATGAAGTCGAGCGCGTCCGGGGTGTTGCGCATCAGGCCGTCGAGGATGCCGCCCAGCAACTGCGTTGACGCCAGTCCCATGTTCTCGTAGGCCTGGTTGACGATCAGCTTCTGCGCCCGCAACTGGGACAACGGAATTCGCGCCAGGTCGGTGGCAACCTCGGCCACTCGGGCCTCCAGCCGCTCGAACGGCACCGCCTCGTTGATCAGCTCTACCTCGGCGGCCTGCACGCCGGTCAGCGGCCGGCCCGTCAGCGAGTGCCACTTGGCCTTGGCGAAGCTCAGCCGATAGAGCCACATCCCGGTCAGGTACGCGCCCCACATCCGGGCGTAGGGCGTGCCGATCACGGCGTCATCGCTGGCGATGACGAGGTCGGCGCACAGCGCGTAGTCGCTGCCCCCGCCCACACACCAGCCGTGCACCTGCGCGATCACCGGTTTGGACGCCCGCCAGATGGCCATGAACTTCTGATGCGGCCCGGTCTCGCGCGCGGTGATCGTCGCGAAATCCTTCCCCGGATCCCACTGCCCGTCGGTCATCATGGCCTCACCCCACTGCGCAAAGCCGCCGCCGAAGTCGTAACCGGCGCAGAAGGCCCGGCCGGCGCCGCGCAACACGATGACCTTGATGCCCTGGTCTCGCTCGGCCAGCCCGATGGCCGCCTCGATCTCGTCTGGCATGGGCGGAACGATGGTGTTGAGTTGCTCCGGGCGGTTGAGCGTGATGGTGGCCACCGGACCCGCGGTCCGGTAGAGCAGCGTTTCGAATTCCGGACTCGGCTCGAATATCGGCATAGCCGAAGCGAAGCCGTTGCTGGACTCGGGTGTCAAGCGTCGGCCCGGCGACCGGGGCTGGTTCGCCGGAGAGCGTAGGGGGTACCACCGACGGCGAGGGTGTCCCGTCGGAGGTGGGTGAGCGAACTATGCGCCGGACGTCAGGAAGGTTGCGTCCGAGGCGGGAGAGTGGATGGCGACGGGCGCTGCAGGAGTTCCTCGCGGTGCCACTGGCAATCATCGTTGCGTTCACCGTGCTGGGGGTCGTCACAAGCCTGATGGACGGCACCGACGTGGGCTGGCTGCGACCCGTTGGGCACGCGTTGTCGAAGCTGGCGCCGCCGCAGGAAAACCAGTCGATGCTGCGCACGGTGGCACCCGGGATGCTCACCTTGATGACGATCACCTTCGTCCTGTTGCTGACGTTGATCCACCGGATGGCCGACGTGTTCACCTGGGTTGTGGTGGAGCAGTTTTTTCGCCGCCTGGTCAACCAAGCCTTCTTCGGCTACTTCGCCGGGCTGTCGGCCTTCTACGTGGTGGTCTTGGCGTTGGTCGACCCGCAGCAAGCCGTGTTCAGTACTGCGGTCGCGCTGATCCTCAGCGTGCTGGCCATGGCCGGACTGGTCGTCTTCGGATATCTGGTGCTCGACCAGCTACGTCCTCCTTCGGTGGTGGAGCGCATCGTCCAGCTCACCATCGCCACGCGCGCCCGCCAGCTGAAGTGGCTGCGGAATGTTCGGAAGGAACCACTTCTCGAACACCTCCCGGCGACAACCGTCTGCGCCCAGTGCAGCGGCTATCTCGTCGACATCGACTTCGACACCCTCCGTCGCGCGCTCGGCTCCGCGACCGGCCCAGTAGAGATCGAGTTCTCGGCCAAGCTGGGAACGCACATGGTCGCCGGCACTGAATTGGCCACGATCCGTGCCGAGGATAAGGACGAACGTGACCGGCTGGCCGAAGCCGTCCTCGATGCGTTGCGCTGCGGCAGAGAACGGCAACTCGACCGGGAACCGTCCTACGGTGTGCATCAGCTATCCAGCATGGGGTGGGCCGCTGCGACTCAGCGGGATCCGGAAGCAGCCTTGGTGACGGTCGACGGGTTGCACGAGCTCTTGGCGTATTGGGCTCAGGAGTCTCCGCCGCAAGGCGGGCCTGACGATGAGGACCGACTGCCGGTGGTCTACCGGGATCGCATTATTCCGTTGGTGTTGACCGCGCTGGCGAGCATCGCGGTGGGCGCCATCGAGGGCGGGCAACATCAGACCTGTGCCCAGGTGCTGAATGTCTTTGCCATGGCGATTCCGCGCCTGTCGCCCGACCACCAACTGTCGGCAACTGCGCAGTTGCGCTACGCGCTGCCGACGGCCACCAGGCACCCGTTTACCGAAGAGCTCGATCGGGCGCTGACTGAGCTGGGCCGGGTGCTTTCGGAAAACGGCCACCTCGGCGTGGCGGCGGAACTGGACCGCGTCGAGTCACGGCTGAACGATCGACTGCCGGGCTGACACTCAGGCCTGCTGCCGACGCCGGTAGAGCCACCGCGCCACCAGCGCGACCAGCACGACTGCCAACCCCACCAACAGGTAGGTCTGGTACTGCACAGACTTGGCGTAGATCACGGGAATGTGCGTTTGGGCCAGGTAACCGACCAGAACCCAGACACCGACCCACGCGACGGCGCCCACCGCGTTGTAGGTCAGGAAGCGCCGCCACTGCATCTCGGCCAGCCCCGCGACGATCCCGATGGCCTGACGCAGCCCGTCGACGAACCGCCCGACCAGCACGACCGTGTTGCCGCGGCCGCGGAAAAAGCGCTCGGTGGCGGCTACCCGGTTCTCGGTGAGGAGGACGTACCGCCCGAAACGACGCACCAGCGGTCGCCCACCGTAATAGCCGATGGCGTAGCCGAAGTTGTCCCCGATCACCGCCGCCAGCAACGCGCATATCAGCACCGCGGCGAGGTTCAAGTGCCCCGACGCCGCGTAAACACCGGCCGCGATCAGGATGATCTGGCCAGGTGCCGGAACGCCAATCCCCTCCACGCAGACCACGCCCACCAAGGCCAGATAGCCGTAGTGGTCCAGGACTGTCGCGAGTGGATTGAGGACCCCCGGCAATTCCGACGACATGATCACCCGTGGGTGCCCGATTGGCACCGTCGGTAAACGCTCAGGCCCGCAGCATCCGATGCAAGAACGCGTAGCTGAGCGCCGACTTGAATGCGACTTGTTCGTTGTCGGCCGCGCCGGCGTGCCCGCCTTCGATGTTCTCGTAGTACCAGACCCGATGGCCGGCCGCCTCCAGGGCCGCTGTCATCTTGCGGGCATGGCCCGGATGCACCCGATCGTCTCGGGTGGACGTGGTGATCAGCACCGGCGGGTACTTGCTATCCGCCGAAATATTCTGGTACGGCGAGTATTTGGAGATGAATTCCCAGTCGGCCGAGTCGTCGGGATTGCCGTACTCGGCCATCCACGAAGCGCCCGCCAGCAGCAGGTGATAGCGCTTCATGTCCAGTAGCGGCACGTCGCACACCAGCGCGCCGAACTTCTCCGGGTACTTGGTCAGCATGATGCCCATCAGCAGCCCACCGTTGCTGCCGCCCTGCGCGCCGAGCTGCCCGACGGTGGTGATACCCCGATCGACCAAATCGGTTGCCACTGCGGCGAAGTCCTCGTCTACCTTGTGCCGGTCCGCCCGCATCGCCTGGGTATGCCAGGCGGGCCCGTACTCGCCGCCGCCGCGGATATTGGCCAGCGCGTAAGTCCCGCCGCGGGCCAGCCACAGCCGGCCCAGCACGCCCGCATAGCCCGGTGTATTGGACGACTCGAATCCGCCGTAACCGCCGAGCAGTGTGGGCCCCGGCCCGCCGGCTCCATCCGGCCGCACCAAAAAGTAGGGGATCGACGTCCCGTCCTTGGATGCCACGAAATGCTGTGACACGGTGAGGTTCTCGGCGTCGAAGAACTCCGGCGCCGCCTTGATGGGCTCCAGCTGACCGTCGCCGCTGCCACGCAGCAATCGCGACGGACTGTCGAATCCACTTGAGTCAAGGAAGAACTCGTCGCCGGTGTCGTCGGCGGCGACGATCACGGTGTTGGTGGCGGCGGGGATACCCGACAACGGTTGGCGCTGCCAGTCGCCGGGTGTGGCGATCTCGACGCGGCTGGCCACGTCGGCCAGTGTCACGATCAAGAGCCGATCGCGAGTCCAGGCGTAGTGATATAGCGCGGTGTGTTCGTCGGGCTTGAACACCACGCTCAGCTGTATTGCGCCGGAGAGGAATTCGTCGTAGTCGGCGGCCAGCAACGAGCCTGCGGTGTATGTGGTGTCGCCGACGGTCCAATCGCTGCGCAGGTCGATCAGCAGCCAGTCTCGGTGAATGGACAGGGACGCGTCGGTGGGTGCTTCGATGCGGATCAGCTCTGAGCCGCGCAGCTCGTAGACTTCCTCGTTCCAGAAGTCCAGCGCTCGGGCCAGTATGGTCCGCTCGAAGCCGGGGGTGCGATCCACTGACGCCATCACGCGGACGTCGGTGCGCGTTCCCTCGAAGATCGTTTCTGCCTCGGCCAGCGGAGTTCCCCGGCGCCACCGCTTGATGATTCGCGGGTAGCCGGACTCGGTAAGCGAGTCGTCGCCGAAGTCGGTGCCCACCAGGACGGTATCCAGGTCGGCCCAGCTGGTCTGCGACTTGGCTTCCGGCAACTCGAACCCGTCGGGGACGAATTCGCGTGTCAGCATGTCGAATTCACGCACGAAGGCCGCATCCGAGCCGCCGGGGGAGAGGGTGATCAGCGCGCGGGTGCGGTCGGGCCTGATGACGTTGGCGCCTTGCCAGACCCATTTCTGGTCGTCCGCGCGGCCCAGTTCGTCGACGTCGATCAGGACGTCCCACTCGGGGGAGTCGGTGCGGTAGCTGTCCAGCGTGGTGCGCCGCCACAGCCCGAGCGGGTTGTCGGCATCGCGCCAGAAGTTGTAGAGGTAGTCGCCGCGCCGGGCCACGTACGGGATTCGAGTGTCGGTGTCGAGCACTTCGAGCGCCTCGGCGCGCATCTGCTCGAACTCCGCATCACAGAACTCCGCTTTTGTCGGGCCGTTGCGTGCGCGGACCCAATCCAGCGCCTCCTCGGCGGTGACGTCCTCGAGCCACAAATACGGGTCCTGGGCAGCGGGCGCTGAAGTCATGGAAGCCATGAGAAAACATTGTGTCCCCGGCGGTAGTGTGAGGTGTATTACATGAGGTCAAATGAGGGAGTCGAGCCAATGACCGTCTTCGCACGTCCGGGTGCTGCCGGGGCGCTGATGTCGTATGAATCCCGCTACCAGAACTTCATCGGGGGCCAGTGGGTGGCGCCCGTCTCGGGCCGCTACTTCGAGAACCCGACGCCGGTGACCGGCGAACCGTTCTGCGAGATACCGCGCTCCGACGAGGCCGACATCGACAAGGCGCTCGACGCCGCGCATGCCGCGGCGCAGGCGTGGGGCAAGACCGCCCCCAGCGAGCGGGCGGCGGTCCTGAACAAAATCGCCGACCGCATCGACGAGAACACCGCCGCGCTGGCCGTCGCCGAAGTCTGGGACAACGGCAAGCCGATCCGGGAGGCGCTGGCCGCCGACATCCCGCTGGCGGCCGATCATTTCCGGTACTTCGCGGCCGCGATCCGGGCCCAGGAAGGCGCGCTGTCCCAGATCGACGAGGACACCGTCGCCTACCACTTCCACGAGCCGCTGGGCGTCGTCGGGCAGATCATCCCGTGGAACTTCCCGATCCTGATGGGCGCCTGGAAACTGGCTCCGGCGCTGGCGGCCGGTAACGCGGTTGTGCTCAAACCCGCCGAGCAGACCCCGGCCTCGATCCTCTACCTGATGTCGCTGATCGGCGATCTGTTGCCGCCCGGTGTGGTCAACATCGTCAACGGATTCGGCGCCGAAGCCGGCAAACCGCTGGCGTCCAGCGACCGGATCGCCAAGGTCGCGTTCACCGGCGAGACCACCACCGGGCGTCTGATCATGCAGTACGCGTCGCAGAACCTGATCCCGGTCACTCTGGAACTCGGCGGCAAGAGCCCCAACATCTTCTTCTCCGACGTGATGGCCGCCAACGACGACTTCCAGGACAAGGCGCTGGAAGGCTTCACCATGTTCGCCCTCAACCAGGGCGAGGTGTGCACGTGCCCGTCGCGCAGCCTGATCCAGTCCGACATCCACGACGAGTTCCTGGAACTGGCGGCGATCCGCACCAAAGCCGTCCGGCAGGGCGACCCGCTGGACTCAGAGACCATGCTGGGATCGCAGGCCTCCAACGACCAGCTGGAAAAGATTCTGTCCTACATCGAAATCGGCAAGGGTGAGGGCGCCAAGCTCATCACCGGCGGCGAGCGCGCGGAGCTGGGCGGTGACCTGTCCGGCGGTTATTACGTGCAACCCACGATTTTCACCGGAAACAACAAGATGCGGATCTTCCAGGAGGAGATCTTCGGGCCCGTCGTCGCGGTGACACCGTTCAACAGCTACGACGACGCGATGGGCATCGCCAACGACACCCTCTACGGCCTGGGCGCGGGCGTGTGGAGCCGCGATGGCAACACCGCTTACCGGGCCGGCCGCGAGATCAAGGCCGGACGGGTGTGGGTCAACTGCTACCACGTGTATCCGCCGCACTCGGCGTTCGGCGGCTATAAGCAGTCCGGATTCGGCCGCGAGGGCCACAAGATGGCGCTCGAGCACTACCAGCAGACCAAGAACCTGCTGGTGTCCTACTCCGACAAGGCGCTGGGATTCTTCTGATGAACGCGAGCGCTCCGCCGGGCGCGCTCATCACCACCGACGCCGCTGCGCTGTTGGCGGACCTGCAGGGCCGGCACGGCCCGGTGATGTTCCACCAGTCCGGCGGCTGCTGCGACGGGTCCTCGCCGATGTGTTACCCGCGCGCCGACTTCCTGGTCGGTGATCGCGACGTCCTGTTGGGCGTGCTCGACGTCGGAGCCGACGGGGTGCCGGTGTGGATTTCGGGTCCGCAATACCAGACCTGGAAACACACCCAGCTGATCATCGACGTGGTGCCCGGCCGTGGCGGCGGGTTCAGCCTCGAGGCGCCCGAAGGCGTGCGGTTCC